>CACXIM010000044.1 GCA_902767725.1 uncultured Bacteroidia bacterium
AATCTCGGCGATACCGATACCGGTGTTGTCGAAATCATAGAGCGCCTTGACGGTGCTTTCGATAGCCTGCTTGGGCAATACGCAGGGACCTGCGTTGAAGTTAAAAGCCTGTTTCATTACAATTTGTTGTTTAATGTGTTGGTTTATAATTTGTTGATTAAGTTTGTTGCTGTTATTTTGCTGCAAAGATAATAAATAAAAGAATGTGCCCAACCTTTTTTGAAATAATTAGGTTTTTCTATGGATTAAGTAGGTTTTTGGGCATCGGAAATAGGTCATTTTGATGTCTCAAAATGTAATAATAAAAGAAACACCTAAATTTTTTAATATGCCAATGTTTTAACTATTCCTATACTGATTCGGTGTCAATCCCGTGTGTTTCTTGAAGTATTTGAAGAAAAATGAGGGATTGGGAAAATTCAATTCGTCTGAGATCTCCTTGATGCAGCGGTCGCTGTGTTTCAGCAACTGCTTGGCTTCGAGGATGACATATTGGTCGATCCATTGGGGCGCCGACTGACCGCTGGTGTCTTTCACGATTTTGGAAAGGTATTTTGGCGTGATGCAGAGCTTGTCGGCATAAAAACCCACATTGCGTTCCGTGTTGTGGTACTTGCTGACCAGGTCGATGAATCTCTCAAATACAATTTTGTGACGGGTGGAGACAGGTTGCTCCACCTCGCTTTGTTTTGCCATACGCTCGTTGATGAAACTCCCGAAGATGAAAAACACCGAGGAGATGAGATGGCTGATGCTCTCGCGTGCGTAGGCGTAATCGGAGTGGATGGCCGTGTTGATGAGTTGGATGTGTTGCTGCACGATGGAGAGTTCGTCGGGTTTCAAGGTGATGCAAGGGTTGTCCAGTATTTGCATGGCCTCGTTCAGCATCTTCGTGATGTCGGAGCGGAAATGGGAGAGAAACTGTGAAGTGACCGCGATGATGGTCAACTCGGGGGCCTCTTCGGCGCTGCTGGGCTCGATGCGGATGATGTTTTGCGGCAGGTTGAGCACCATCATGCCCTCGTGGATTTCGTATTCTTTCAGGTTGACGCTGCCCTTGAAACTGCCTTTCTTGCAGAAAGCGACCAGATAGCCATCGATACGGCACGGATAACGCAACAGGTTGTAATTGGCCTCGTTGGTGCGTTGCGCCATGATGAAATCCTCTCCTATATTAATAATGTCATCCGTCAAAAACAACTCTTTGACCTTGGCGATGCTGAAACTATTGAGTGTCGTTGTCTCCATTTGTTGAAATTTTCGGCAAAAGTATATAATATTATTGAATTATGTATAAAAAATCGTGAAAATTTCTACTTTTAGATAGTTTTTGATTCCGAAAGGATGCCTTTTAGTCGAAAATGATGTCGTTTCTTTGCAACATCAACAAGAAAGGAAATCAAAATGACTAAAAGATTGAAAAACATGATGTTGCTGTTAGCGCTCTGCGGTATGTCCCTGACGGCAGGAGCACAGCGGGTGCTCACCTTGGATGAATGCCATCGCCTGGCGTTGGAGAATAACAAGAAAGTGAAAGTGGCCGAAGAGGAAGTCAACAAGTCGCGCTACGAGATGTATTCCTCGTATGCCAATTACCTCCCTAAGGTCTCGGCGACGGGTACTTACATGCACAACAATAAGAGTTTCCAGTTGTTGAGCGACGAAAACATGGCCACGCTTGGCAGCATCGGCACCACGGCACAGGCTGAAATCGATGCCTACCGTCAAGAGTTGCTGCAGGTGTATCAGAACGACCCGGCGGCTTTGGTTGCATGGACTTTGCTCCAACACGACCCGACGATTAATAAGATAGTTTCCGATCTGATGGGCTTGAATGTCGAGGATGCCTTGAACCAAATCGGCGAGCAGGTTTCGGATGCGTTCAAGATTGACACGAAGAATGTTTACGCAGGGATGGTCACTGTACAGCAACCGATTTTTGCGGGCGGAAAGATTGTGGCCTATAATCTGATCACGAAAGACTTGGAATCTCTCGCCGAGTCGAAGCTCGACATGCAGCAGCAGGAAGTCATCGTCACCACGGACAAGGCCTATTGGCAAATCGTATCCATCGCTAACAAGCTGAAACTGGCCGAGAGCTACACGGAATCGCTTCGCACCTTGAACTCTGATGTCGAGAAGTTGGTCGCGGCGGGTGTGTCCACCAACTCTGACCAATTGGCCGTGAAGGTGAAACTGAACGAGGCGGAAACGGCATTGCTGAAAGCACAGAACGGCTTGGCGCTTTCCAAGATGCTGCTTTGCCAGATCTGCGGCCTGCCTTTGGATTCCAATATTGCGATGGCCGATGAGAAACTTGACGACGTTTTGCTGACCAACAACAGGCCTTATTATTCGGAGAGCGACATTGAAGCCAACCGTCCTGAGCTGAAATGTCTCAGCCTAGCCAACGATATCTACGCGAAGAAGGTGTGGGTCACCCGCGCCGATTACCTGCCCACCATCGGGGCCTTCGGCAATTATGTCGTTAGCAATCCCTCGTGCTTCAATGGTTTCCAAAACGAGTTTGGCGGCATGTGGAACTTCGGTGTGATGGCCAAGATTCCGATTTTCCATTGGGGTGAGGGTTACAATAAGACCCGTATGGCCAAGGCCGAGGCGAAGATCCAGCAGTACAACTATGACGATACCAAGGAGATGATCATGCTTCAGGTGCGTCAGTGTGAGACTCAACTTTCAGAAGCCGACTCGCGCCTGAAACAAACCCAAGAAAAACTGAATGATGCCGACGAGAACCTGCGTATGGCCAATGCGGGCTTTCACGAAGGTGTTGTGGAGTCGTCGGTGCTGAATCTGGCCCAGACCGCATGGCTGCAAGCCCATTCGGAATACATTGATGCCAAAATCGACTGCATCATGGCTGGTGTCAACCTCCGCAAGGCCGTTGGCGTGTTGAAATGATCACAATCTCGAATCTTGAATTTTGAATATTAAATAATCCAATATCATGTCCACAACATTAAAAGAACAAAGAATGAACACCTACCTTGCACTGGGCGTGCTGGGTGGGGTGATTGCGGTGGTTTGCATCATTGGCATTCTCACCTTCCACAAGGAAACGGAATACCTGCAAGGTCAGGCAGAGGTGACGGAATATCGCGTGTCAAGCAAGGTGCCTGGTCGTATCCTCGAATTCAAGGTGCAGGAAGGGCAGGTGGTCCGCAAGGGCGACACATTGGCTGTCCTCGAAGCACCCGAAGTTGAGGCCAAAAAGGCGCAGGCCGAGGCCGTAGAACAAGCGGCCATTGCCCAAAGCGCCAAGGCACAGCATGGTGCGCGTTCGCAGCAGATTGAAGGTGCCTACGAGATGTGGCAGAAGTCGCAGGTGGGCGTCGAGATCGCAGAGAAGTCGTTTAACCGTATCAGCAACTTGTATAAGGATGGTGTGGTGAGTGAGCAGAAATACGATGAGGTGAAGGCCCAGCGTGATGCCGCCATTGCCACCGAGAAAGCGGCCAAGTCGCAGTATAATCTTGCCCTGGCTGGCGCGCAAAAAGAGGACAAGGAGATGGCTGCCGCCCAGGTGTTGCAGGCGCAAGGTGTGGTGGCGGAAGTCAATTCCTACATCAATGAAACCGTGCTGACGGCCTACTCCGACGGCGAGGTGACGGAGATTTTCCCGCATATTGGTGAACTGGTGGGAACGGGCGCACCGATCATGAACATCGCCATGATGGACGAGCAATGGGTGACCTTCAACGTGCGTGAGGACTGTCTGAAAGACTTCAGCATCGGCACGGAGTTCGACGGGTATGTGCCTGCCATCGAAAAGGACATCAGGCTGAAGGTCAGTTATATGAAAGACCTTGGCGACTATGCCGCTTGGAAAGCCACCAAGGAAACGGGGCAATACGACCTCAAGACCTTTGAAGTGCGTGCCACACCGCTTTCAGTGTCGAATGAGGTGCGTCCGGGCATGAGCGTGGTGGTGAAAAGGGAGCATAGAAGAAAATGAACCCGAATGATGAAAACAGGAGTGCCTTGATGCGTGTGATGCGGCGTGAAGTGCTCAGGATGCTGTCGCAGCCTGTGTATGTCTTCTGCATGGTCGTCGCGCCCTTGGTGGGCTACCTCTTCTTCACGACGCTGATGGGGCAGGGGCTTCCCATGGACATCCCCATCGGGGTGGTTGATGAGGACAATACGGCCGTCACAAGGCAGGTGCTGCGCAACTTGGACGCTTTTCAGCAGTCGGAGATTGTGGAGCAATACGCCAACTTCGGCGAAGCCCGCGAGGCGATGCAGCAGGGCAAGATTTACGCCTTCTATTACATCCCGAAAGGCACGACGGAACTGGCATTGTCGAGCAAACAGCCTGAGGTGTCGTTCTATACCAATCCGTCCTATCTGGTGGCGGCATCCTTGGAGTATCGCGACATGAAAACGATGGCCGAACTGGCTTCAGGTGCCATCGCACGTGAAACCTTGTATGCCAAAGGCTATGCCGACGATCAGGTGATGGGCGTCTTGCAACCCATCAAGATGGAGATGCATGCCATCGGCAACCCGGGACTGAACTATTCGATTTATCTGTCGAATATCCTGCTGCCCGCCATGCTGATGCTGCTCATCTTTCAAGTGACTATCTACTCCATCCTCAGCGAAGTCAAGGAAGGTGTCTCAAAACATTGGATGGAATTGGTTGACGGCAATATTTACAAGGCTTTGGCCGGCAAGTTGCTGCCCCAGTTGGCTGTCTGGATGGTGATGGGTGCTGTGTATCTGGTCATTCTCTATGCCTATTGGGACTTCCCACTGAAGAGCGGAATTTGGCCAATGGCTTTGGCTGCCCTGCTGCTCATTTTGGTCTCACAAGCCTTCGGTGTGTTCCTGTGCGAACTGTTGCCGTCGTTGCGTTGGGCCTTGAGTATCGCCACCTTGTGGGGCGTGCTGTCCTTCCCGATTTCGGGCTTCTCTTTCCCGCAGATTGCGTTTCCGGCACCGTTGAGGGCGCTTTCGTATCTTTTCCCGCTCAGGTATTATTACCTAACCTATGTGGACCAGGCATTGAATGGCCTGCCGCTGTGTTACTCATGGGCCAACTTCGCGGCGTTGCTGGCTTTCTTGGCCTTGCCGATGTTGCTGCCTAACCGATTGAAAAAGTGTTTGTTGGAATATCAATATACAAGATGATGAAATGGTTGCATAACATATTGGAGGTTTTCCGCGAGGAACTCCACAACTCGATTTTTGATGAAGGCGTCGTCGTGTTTTTCTTCATCGTGCCCTTGCTTTATCCTTTGCTTTACGCTTATCTGTATAGCAATGAGACGGTTCGCGAAGTGGCGACGGTGGCGGTCGACAATGCCAATTCCGCTACCAGCCGCGAGTTTCTGCGCAAGGTGGATGCCACTGCTGATGTCAACATCATTGGGCATTGCGCCGATATGCAAGAAGCTGTCGACTTGATTCACAAGCACAAGGCTTATTGCCTGATTTATATCCCTGCTGAGTTCGACTACGCCTTGATGGATGGCAAGCAGGCCGTCGTTGAGTTATATTCCGACATGGGAAGTTTGCTCTATTATAAAGCACTGCTGTCGTCGTGCACCGAGGTTTCCTTGGCGATGAACAAAGACATCAAGACGCAGAGGTTGGTGGGCGCGACCGACAAGCAGGCTTCGACCTTCAACCATCCCATTGAATACGAGTATGTTCCGATGTTCAACACGCAGAGTGGCTTCGCCACCTTCCTGATTCCCGCTGTTTTGGTGCTGCTGATTCAGCAGACGATGGTGTTGGGTGTTGGCATGATGGCGGGCGAGGAGCGCGAGAAGAAACGCCGTGGCATCCTTGAACCGCATGTGTTGGACAAGACCCCGGCCGAGATGCTGTTAGGCAAGGCCTTGACCTTCTTCGCCCTCTATGCGGTCGTTGCGGCATACGTCTTTTGTGTAGTACCACGCCTGTTCCACCTGATTCAGATTGGACAGTGGCAAGATATGGTGGCCTTCCTGTTCCCGTATCTGTTGGCTTGCATCTTCTTCAGTCTGACCCTTTCGGGCATCGCGCACAACCGTGAGGTGTTCATCATCATGTTCGTCTTCGTCTCGGTGCCGCTGTTGTTCATCTCTGGCATTTCGTGGCCGTCGTGCTCCATTCCACATTTCTGGAAAGTAGTCTCCTGGCTTTTCCCCTCGACCTTCGGCATCAACGGCTTCGTGAAAATCAACAACACGGGTGCCTTGCTTCGCGATGTGCGTCCCGAACTGATCGGTCTTTGGATACAGACTGCATTTTATGCTTTCACAGCTTGGCTGGTGTATTACCGTTCCTACGGCAAACACCTGAAAGACAGCATCGAAGTGGCCGAAGAGAAACTCCAGGCACGCTGGGCGGAGTATTTGTAAATGACTTCAATCACCTGAAAACAAGTAGAGACGCACCCGATGTGCCCCAAAAACCTGATGCCTCCACAATTCTAACGTCAACCCAAATCAATATCGGAATAATTAGAAACAATTATTTATTTTTGCAGCTTGAAATTCTCAAAATCTTAATCTACAAAACCTAAATCTATATGAAAAGATTCTCTAAGTCCATAATGACTATTATGTTAGCAGTAATGGTGTGCTTTGTAGCAGCAGGCTGTACAAAACACAATGGCGGCATCGGTGCATACAAAGGCCACGATTACGTCGACCTGGGCCTGCCGAGCGGCACGTTGTGGGCGACTTGTAACGTGGGAGCAGAAACCCCCGAAGAATATGGCGACTATTTTGCTTGGGGCGAAACCCAATCCAAAGACGCCTACAACTGGAGCACCTATGGTTACTGCAATGGCGACTACAACCAACTTACGAAGTATTGTGCCCAATCTGATTTCGGCTTTAATGGCTTCACCGACAATTTGGATGCCTTGCTGCCGGACGATGATGCTGCTACAGCACATTGGGGCGAGGGCTGGCGTACCCCGACCTACGAAAACTGGGTCGAACTGCTGTCGAAATGCAGCCATACTTGGACGACAAGAAACGGAGTGAACGGTTGTCTGTTCACCGGACGCAATGGCAACAGTATCTTCTTGCCTGCTGCAAGCAGCCGCTATGACGATGAATCCCGCAATGCTGGTGATGTAGGCGCTTATTGGTCGCGCACGCTCCATAAGAGCGCTCCTGACGGTGCCAAGGGCTTCCAATTTATCATCAGCTTTGACGACTGCGACCTGTACGATGACTTCGGCAGGGCTTCTGGTCTTCCTGTCCGGGCGGTGTGCTCTTTAAATGGAAAGATAAATGTAAAGCATTGATAAATAGAAAGTTGTCTCATTGTGTAAAAAAAAATCCAGAAAACGATTGCCATTCCAAGAAATTGTTGTACTTTTGCGCACTCAAAATCAAAAGGAAAGTAAGCGATGAAAAAAGACATTCACCCCAAGAATTATCGACTGGTTGTTTTCAAAGATATGTCGAATGATGTGACCTTCTTGTCGCGCTCGACCATCAACACCAAGGAGACCATCAAGTGGGAAGACGGCAACGAATATCCTCTGGTGAAGCTCGAAATCTCCAGCGCATCACACCCTTTCTACACGGGTAAGATGAAGCTCGTCGACAGCGCCGGTCGTGTTGATAAGTTCAACAACAAGTACAAGAAGTTCTTCGAGAAGAAGGAAGCTAAGTAAGTTGGACCATATCAAAAAGAATGAAGCTCTTGCCAGTCGCGAGGGCTTTTTTTTTGCCTTGGCATTATTATTGTCGTATCTTTGCGCCATATATAATATAAGGTGTAAAACGGCGGCGGACTGACAAAATGTCGCCTGATTAAATTGTTTTTAGATGAGTTTTAAGTTAGATACAGAATTGTTTTCTGATATGATGGACCAGAACTCTGAGTTCATCCCTGTATTGACCATCGACGACGAGCGCCTCGGACAAGACGAAGAAGTGCCCGAGGAACTGCCGATATTGCCTTTGCGCAACTCGGTGCTCTATCCGGGTGTCATCATCCCCATTACCGTGGGACGCGACAAGTCCATCCGATTGATCAAGGAATACTATAAGAAGCGCAAGGCTATTGGCGTCATCGCGCAGACGAATGCCGACGTGGAAGACCCCACGCTCGAGGATTTGTACAAGGTTGGCACGATTGCCCAAATCATTAAGACCTTGCAGATGCCCGATGGCAACACGACGGTCATCATACAAGGCAAACGTCGCTTCGAGGTGGTGGAGGCTACCCAGATAGAGCCTTATCTGAAGGCAGCAGTGGTTCCATACGCTGTAGCAGAAGAGATTCCTAATACGCGTAAGTTCAATGCCTTAGTGCAATCGGTCAAGGATCTGGCCATTCAGGTCATTGGCCGTTCGCGTAACATGCCACAGGAGGCAGGCTTCGCCATCAAGAGCATTGAAGACCCTGTGTTTTTGATGAATTTTGTGGCCAGCAACGTGGAGGCTGACATGCCTACAAAGCAGGCACTGCTTGAGGCCCGCACGCTGAATCAGATGGCTAACGACCTGCTGAGTGTGCTGACCGAGGAACAACAGATGCTGGAGTTGAAGCAGCAAATCCAAAGCAAGGTGCGCGTCGACATGGACAAGCAGCAGCGCGAGTATTACCTCAACCAACAGCTGCGCACCATTCAAGAGGAATTGGGCGGTAGCCCCAATGAGCAGGATGTCAAAGAGCTGACGGAGAAGGCCAAGAAAAAGAAATGGTCGAAGGAAGTGGCTGAGGTCTTCGAGCGCGAGCTGAAGAAACTGGAACGCACCAACTCGCAGGCTGCTGAGTATGGCATACAGCTCAATTACTTGCAATACCTCGTCGACCTGCCGTGGGAAGAATACACCAAGGACAATTTCGACCTGAAACGCGCCCAACGCATTCTCGATGCCGACCATTATGGCCTGGACAAAGTGAAGGACCGTATTGTTGAGCATCTTGCTGTACTAAAGTTGCGCAACGATATGAAGTCGCCGATTCTCTGTCTCGTTGGACCTCCTGGTGTGGGCAAGACCTCGTTGGGCAAGTCCATCGCCCGAGCGTTGAACCGCAAATATGTCAGAATGTCATTGGGTGGCGTGCGCGACGAATCCGAATTGCGCGGTCACAGAAAAACCTATATTGGTGCCATGCCGGGTCGTATCATCCAAAACCTGCGTAAGGTGAAGTCGGGCAACCCCGTCTTCGTTCTTGACGAAATTGACAAGGTGAGCGGCAACAACGTCCAAGGCGACCCGCAGGCTGCCTTGCTCGAAATCCTAGACCCCGAGCAGAATAACACCTTCTACGACAACTTCATCGAACTGGACTACGACCTCTCGAAGATCCTTTTCATCGCCACGGCCAACAACCTCGCTACTATCCATCCCGCCTTGCGCGACCGTATGGAAATCATCGATTTGAGCGGTTATCTGCGCGAAGAGAAATACGAGATTGCCAAGCGTCACCTCATCCCCAAGCAGATGAAGGAGCATGGTTTGGATAACAAGCAAATCACCTTCCCGAAGGACATCGTCATGCACATCATCGACGACTATACTCGTGAGGCGGGCGTGCGTAATTTGGAACGCCGTATCGGCGACATGATGCGTTTCCGTGCCAAGCAAGTCGTTACCGAAGAGCAGTTCGACAAGAAAATTACGATGGACGACATCCGCAAGGTGCTTGGTGTGCCAATGCATCACGATGAGGACGAAGTGAAGCACAGCATGCCGGGCGTGGCCACGGGTTTGGCTTGGACGCAGGTGGGTGGTGAGATCTTGTCCATCGAAGTCAGCTTGAGCCGTGGTGGTGGCCATCTCTCATTGACGGGCAACCTCGGCGAGGTGATGAAGGAATCCGCCACTATCGCTTACGAGTTCATCAAGGCACACGCCTCGCAACTCAACATCAATCCCGATGTGTTCGAGGCGTGGAATGTGCATGTCCACATCCCCGAAGGCGCCACGCCCAAGGACGGTCCCTCGGCGGGTATCACCATGCTCACTGCTTTGACCTCTGCCTTCACGCAACGCAAGGTGAAGAGCAACCTGGCCATGACGGGCGAAATCACCCTGCGCGGCAGAGTGCTTCCCGTGGGTGGTGTGAAGGAGAAGATTCTTGCCGCCAAGCGTAATGGCGTGACCGACCTCATCCTTTCCATCGACAACGAGCACGATATCAAGGACATCAAGGAAGATTATATCGATGGGTTGAACTTCCACTATGTGCAAAACATGATGGAGGTGCTCGACCTCGCCTTGGAGAAGGAACAGGACTCGAACGACCTGGATTACAACAAGTATCTGAACAACTTGCATCCCGAAGTGATTGGATTTAAAGTGAAGTGATGATGCGGAAAGTGTTCCTTGGGATATTGACCTTGCTGTTGCTTGTTTCTTGCGGCAAACGCCAAGATTCTGAGGAAGGTCTCGCCATCTTTAAGTACAACGAAAGCGCTGGCATCCTTACCCTCGACCCGATCTATGCCAAGGACTTGCCGCATATCTGGGCCTGTAACCAGGTGTTCAACAGCCTTGTGGCCTTCGATGACAAGATGAATCTCGTCCCGATGGTGGCCAAGTCGTGGGATATCAGCGAGGACGGCAAGACCTATATCTTCCATTTGCGGAACGATGTGCAGTTTCATGAGGATACATGCTTTTATGTAAAATCGTCCCTTCGACCCTTCGACAAGCTCAGGGCTCAGGGACCTCGTTTTGTCACTGCCCAAGACTTTGTCTATTCCTTCAACCGCGTAGTTGACAAGAGCTTGAACTCTCCGGGTTTATGGATTTTTTCGTCCGTCAAGCATGACGATGACCATTATGCCTTCACTGCTTTGGACGACACCACTTTCCAGATTGAGTTGTCAAAGCCGTTCCCGCCTTTTTTGGGCATTCTTTCGATGACTTATGCCTCGGTCGTGCCGCACGAAGCCGTTGAGTATTACGGCGACGATTTCCGCAGCCATCCCGTGGGGACGGGGCCGTTCAAGTTCCAGTATTGGAAGGAGAACGTGAAACTGGTCTTTCGCAAGAATCCCAATTATTTCGAGCGTGACGAGGAGGGGGAGAGGCTGCCCTATATCGATGCCGTCTCTATCAGCTTCCTCATCGACAAGCAGGTGGCATTTTTGGAGTTCATCAAGGGCAAGTTCGACTTCATGTCGGGCATCGATGCTCGCTACAAAGACGAGTTGCTGACTTACGACGGCAATCTGCGCAAGAAGTACGAAGACAAAATCGAGCTGATCACAGAGCCCTATTTGAATACTGAGTATTTCTCTTTCTACATCGACCCCAACGATGAATTAGGCCCCGAACGTGCAAAGGCTATGCGGCAAGCCGTTAACCTTTGCATCGACCGCGAGAAGATGTTGAGATACCTGCGCAACGGTATCGGCGAGCCTGGCACGGGTGGTATGATTCCTGTGGGTTTGCCTGGACATAGCAATACGATTGGCTATGGCTATGACTTGAAGCGTGCCCAGCGTTTGGTGGCCGAGAACCACCTTGAAGGCTATCTGCTTCAACTCTCAACCGTCGCCGATTATGCTGATATTGGCAAGTTCGTGCAGAGCCAGGTGGAGCAGATTGGCCTTCAGTGCAAGATGGAGGTGAT
The DNA here is from genome assembly GCA_902767725.1 of uncultured Bacteroidia bacterium. GTDB lineage: Bacteria > Bacteroidota > Bacteroidia > Bacteroidales > F082 > Limimorpha. Next base: position 11,569 of record CACXIM010000044.1, read on the forward strand.
GCCACCCGCCACGATGCGCAGCATGCGAGCCAATGGCAGCATGCCGTTTTTCCGCTCTTCTTGGGTGGCCGACTATCCCGACGCAGAGAATTACCTTTCGTTGTTCACCACCTCCAATTTTGCTCCGTCGGGACCGAATTACTGCCATTACACCAATCCCCAATATGATAAGCTGTTTGACAAGGCCTTGCTTTGCAATGATTTGGAACAGCGAGCCCGTTATTATACTGAGATGGACAGCTTGATGATGCAGGATGCCCCTGTGGTGGTATTGTTCTACGACGAGGTGCTGCGTTTTGTCAACAAGCGTGTGAAGGATTTGGGTAGCAACCCTATCAATCTCTTGGATTTGCGAAAGGTGAAGATTGGAGATTAATTCTAATCTTTTTATTGGGAATCGCATAGTATCTTCGTATCTTTGTCGGTCAGAGAAGATATTATCAATTCCTTAATACTATGAGAATCAAATCCTTATTCCTGTCAATCCTATTGCTGGGCGCATTCACTATGACCGCCCAGGAGGAAGCCAAAATGCTGCGCTTCCCGACCATCCACGGCAACAACGTGGTATTCAGCTATGGCGGCGACCTTTATTCCGTCGACATCAAAGGTGGCATTGCCCACAAAATTACCAACGATGCCAACGGTTATGAGATGTTCGCTCGCTTTTCGCCCGATGGTAAGCATCTGGCTTTCACAGGGCAATATGACGGAAACACGGAGGTTTACGTCATGCCTTATCCAGAATGTGGCACGCCCACGCGTTTGACCTACACCCCTACCTTGGGCCGCGACGACATCAGCGACCGTATGGGTCCGAACAACATCGTGATGGCATGGAAGGACAACGAGAACATCATCTTCCGCTCGCGTAAGGAGAGCTGGGACGACTTTGTGGGTCAGCTCTTCGTTGCCAACATCAACGGTGGCCTGGCCGAGCAACTGCCCTTGCCCGAAGGCGGTTGGATTTCGTATTCGCCTGATGGCAAGCAGATAGCCTACAACCGAGTGATGCGTGAGTTCCGCACATGGAAATACTATCGTGGCGGCATGGCCGACGATGTGTGGATCTTTGACTTCAAGTCGAAGAAGATCGAGAACATCACCAGCAACAACGCGCAGGACATCTTCCCGATGTGGGTCGACAACAAGGTGTACTTTTGCTCCGACCGCGACCGTACAATGAACCTGTTCTGTTATGACCGCAGCACCAAGCAAACCACCAAGGTGACGGACTACACTTATTATGACATCAAGTGGCCCTCGCTTGGCGACATGGACATCGTCTATGAAAACGGTGGTCAACTATTCCGTTACAATCTTGCTGACGGCAAGGTTTATCCCATTCCCGTACAGATGGCCAATGACAACAAATCCACCCGTACCAAGTATGTGGATGCCAGCAAGTTCATCAACACGAGCAGCATTTCGCCCGATGGCAAACGTGTGGCCTTCGGTGCCCGCGGTGATGTGTGGACAGTGCCGGTCAAATCAGGCATCACGAGGAATCTGACCCAGAGCGACAATGCCCATGACCGTAATGTGGCATGGTCGCCCGATGGCAAATACATTGCTTACATCAGCGACCGCACGGGTGAGGATGAGATTTATATCCAAGCCCAGGACGGTAAGGAAGAAGCCATTCAGTTGACCAAGGACTCCGACACTTATAAATATGGTCTCACTTGGTCGCCCGACAGCAAGCGTATCTTGTGGGATGACAAAATGAATCGCATCAACATGGTCGAGGTGGCTTCGAAGAAAGTCACCGTGGTGGCGAGCAGCAAGGCTGGCGAGATGAACGAATACTGCTGGTCGGCTGACAGCCGCTGGATCGCCTATGCCATGCCGAGCACCTTCAGCGTCAGTCAGATTCATATCTACAATGTGGCTTCGGGCAAGGATGAGGTCGTCACCGATGGTTGGTACAACGCCTCTTCACCAGCCTTTGATAAGAATGGCAAGTATTTGTATTTTACCTCTGAGCGCGACTTCCGCCCGACCTACGGCTGGCTCGAATGGAACCATGTCTATACCGACATGTCAAAGGTCTACCTGTTGACCTTGCAGAAGGACACGCCGTCGCCTTTCCTCACCGAGAACGATGAAGTGAAGGCAGAAGGCGATAAGGAAGGCCCAAAGGACGGCCCTTCGACAGGCTCAGGGACCTCGGAAGGTAAAGGCAAGAAAGACGGGAAGGGAGGCCCTTCGACAGGCTCAGGGACCTCTGAAGCCAAAGAAGTGAAGATCGACTTCGAAGGTATCAGCAATAGAGTAGTGGTGTTGCCTGTGAATGCGGGTCGCTACTTTAACTTGACGGGTGTTGAGGATGGTTTGTACTTTGTGGCCTTTGGTCGCAATGGAGGAGGCCTCAACTACTTCGATGCCAAGGCGAAGAAGGTCGCGAATATCGGTGGCGGGATGGGATATGAACTCTCTGCCGACGGCAGCAAGATGCTCATGCGCGAAGGCCGCGGCTATAAGGTGGTTAACGCGCCTAAAGGTCCCATGCCAGGTGGAGGTAAACCTGGTGAAGGTGGCAAGGGTGATGATGCCATCGATCTCTCCAACATGAACAAATGGGTCGACTTGCGCACCGAGTGGACGCAGATCTACAACGAGGCTTGGCGCCAGATGCGCGACTTCTTCTATGCGCCCAACATGCACGGTGTGGATTGGCCTGCGATGAAGGAGAAATATGGCAAGCTGTTGCCCTACTGCGCCGACCGCAACGACGTCAACTACCTCATCGGCGAGCTGATTGGTGAGATCAATATCGGTCACGCCTACGTAGGCGAAGGCGACCGCGTGAAGCCCGAGCGCATCCCGATGGGAATGCTGGGCTGTCGCATCCACCGTGACAAGTCAGGCTACTATCAAATCGACAAGATTTTGAAGGGCGAGAATTGGAACGAGAAGACGCGTTCACCGCTGACCGAAGTGGGTGTGAACGCCAAAGAAGGCGACTACATCATTGCCATTGATGGACAGAGCACCAAGGACCTGCAGGACATGTATAGCGCCCTCATCGGCAAAGCCGACAAGGCTGTGCTGCTGACCTTGAACAGCAAGGCCTCTGAAAGCGGTGCACGCGACGTGGTGGTGAAGCCCATTGCTGACGAAACGGGTTTGTACTACTACAACTGGGTGCAAGGCAATGTGGAGAAGGTGAGCAAGGCTACCAACGGACAGGTGGGCTACATCCACATCCCCGACATGGGCGTGGAAGGCCTCAATGAGTTCGCCAAATATTTCTATCCCCAGCTCGACAAGAAAGCTCTCATCATCGACGACCGTGGCAACGGCGGCGGCAACGTCAGCCCGATGATTGTGGAACGCTTGCGCCGCGAATTGTCGATGTACGATGTGATGCGTAACGGTGAGCCTGAGACCAAACCCACCAAGATGATGCTGGGTCCCAAGGTGCTGCTGTTCAACAAGTATTCCGCTTCCGACGGTGACTTGTTCCCCTATCAGTTCAAGAAGCACAAGATTGGCACGACCATAGGTATGCGTTCATGGGGTGGCGTGGTCGGCATCCGTGGAAGTTTGCCCTTCATCGATGGTGGCTCGCTGACCCGTCCCGAGTTTGCTCCTTTCGACGAAAAAGGCAACTGGGTCATCGAAGGCTATGGCGTCGATCCCGATATTGTTATTGACAACGACCCTGCCCGCGAGTTTGAAGGTGTCGACGACCAGCTCAACAAGGCCATCGAAGTCATCCTTGAGCAGATGAAGAGTTATCCTGTCATTCCAGAAATTCCTGCTTGGCCGGATAAGACGAAATAACTCATAGTATGATTTGAATAAGGCTGTTTTCCAATTGAAGACAGCCTTTTTTGCTTTATAGGTGGATGAATGAGGTGAAAAAACACAATATTCACGTCAAATTATGATTTGAATACAAGAAGAAGTCATTGCGGGCGGCAGACCAGCAATCTCCGAATCTAAACGATACGCTAATAATCAGATGGTTGGTCCCATATATTAGGAGATTGCGGATCAAGTCCGCAATGACTCCGTTGGTTTAGGGGTGGACACGGTAGAAGGCACTCTTCCATAGTTTCGACGGGCTCACCAACCGTCAGCAATGACTCTGTCGGTTTAGGGTTAGACATTGTGGGAGGCATTACAAAGAAAAAGTCCGTCGGATAGCTCCAACGGACTCTTTCAAATCAGGTTAAACCTCTATTATTTGCCTTTCTTCATAGGGTTTCTCTTGGCTGCAGCTTGCTTGGCTGTGGCTTTGCTGACAGCGGCTTTCTGGACAGACGCGGTCTTCTTGCTGCCAACGGCTTTCTTGGCTTGAGACTTATGTTCTGGCGCTTTTGTGCGCGTAGCCTTCGCGTCAGCAGTCTTTTCTTCAGTTGCTTTCTTAGCGGTTGCTTTCTTGGTTGCCTTCTTGGCTGCTTTTTGGGCTTTCTTGGTTGCTGCCTTATTTGCGGTAGACGTTTTCTTTGGCTTAGGCATCTCAGCAGTCGCAGGCACGTTCTTCAGGATGTCGCACATGAAGTCCCAGAACATCTGGACAGTGGCAATCTCGCAACGCTCGTCGGGTGAGTGCACGCCGCGCAGGGTGGGACCAAAGCTGATCATGTCCATGCCCGGGATCTTGTCGCCGATGAGGCCGCATTCCAAACCAGCGTGGATGGCTCTGACTTTAGGATCTTTCTTGAAGCGTTTCTTGTAGCAATTCACTGCGACGTCCAAGATGGCGCTGTCGGGGTTGGGTGCCCAGCCAGGATAGCCGTCGGTGTGCTCCACATCGGCGTCGGCGAGGCTCCACACAGCTTCCACCATGTTGGCGATGTCCTGCTTCGACGATTCGATGGAGCTGCGCTGTGAGGTCTGGATGAAGAAATAGCCTTCCTTCTTCTTGCAGGAGGCGAGGTTGGTCGAGGTCTCCACGAAGTTCGGGATGGTC
>CACXIM010000045.1 GCA_902767725.1 uncultured Bacteroidia bacterium
GGTGATAGTTATGGGCACCGTACTTGGCTTCCAGGTCCATAGCTTGTTGTGATGATGTGATTTTTTCGATCATGATTGTTGTTTATTTAAAATTTAAAGATTTAAGATTTACTTACAACGAAAGGGCGGGCACCTCGACAGGCTCAGTGACCGCTACGGCGTGCAAAGGTAAGGTTTTATTTTCAAGGTTTTACACTTTGGCCCGTTTTTTCCGAACAATTTTATAGGCTATCACCAAAACCAAAGCAAAAAGCACGATAGCCAAGAGGCCAAAGAAGGCCAAGCGGTACTGGTCACGTTGGGATTGTATGGTTTGGAGCTGGTCATTTTGAGATTCGTATTGGTACAATAAGCCTTCTGCATCATCTTGAAGGTTTCGGTTTTTCTCTGCAATATCGGCATTCTCCCTTGCCAACGCAGCCCGCTGCTCGTCAAGTGCCACAAGTTCTTGTTCCATTTCAGTAAAACGGCCCAATCGTGCATAATCCAAGATTAATGCTCTTCTTACCGGATGTTCCATCATGGTGATGCCAGACTTGGAAACCTCATCGGCATACCGCTCCAAATAATTCAATGACAGGGAGGCCTTACCTTGCTCGGCATAAAGCTGTCCCAAACCAACCAACGCCTGCATCAGGCCGAAGTGATAGTGATTGCGCTCGGCCAATGCCAATGCTTTCTCATAATAATTCACGGCCTGGTGTAATTCATTTCGCTCGTGGGCTACATTACCCAACTCCACCAACACATCTGCTTTAGTGTTGCCCATGGTTTGACGATCTAGTGGCGACAAGCCCTCCAAAGCCGTCACCTCTAAAGCTTTTTCAAAATAATAGTATGCAGAATCGTAATTGATATGGTCGCGTTCAAACAATAAGCCATAGTTTTTGTAAGCATTCAACAAATCGTCATACTCTTTTAGTGCCTCCAACCGTGGTATTACAGAAGAAAACAACGCTTTGGCTTCGGCATTTCGCCCACATTCTCCATAGCATGTGGCAAGGTTGACGTCGGTCATTGCCATTGCAGCACTATCGTTGAATGCTTCGTAATACTTCCGGCTCGACTTGAACGCAGCAATGGCGCCTTCAAAATCATTCCTTTGATATTGAATGACACCCAAATTGAACCCAGCCAGGGCATACGCCATGCTGTCCTGAATCCTTTCGGCCATTGTCAATACCTTTTGAAATGCCACGGATGCCGTATCCATATTGCCAAGAATCAATTCGAAATAGGCTTGGTTCCACAGCGCATCGAAAGCCTTTGTCTCGTTTCCCACCTGTGCAAAAAGGTCGTATGCCTCTTTCAGGTAATCTTGGGCCAGGTCGAGGTCGTTATGGTAGCCATACTGGACGCCCATGGCGTAGACGGCCTGAGCTTCGAGCTCCACGTCACCCGATTCGTGCGCCAATTGTCTTGCCTTTTCGCCCCAATTGATGCCATCGTCAAAGGAAACGTCATAAAACGCCCATACCATCTGTATCATGGTCTTTATTCTTTCAGTTCCCTGCTGCGTGCGAAGGACACTCTCAAGACTATCAATAACCCGTGTCTCTTCCTGAGCGAAGATGAAAGATGTAAAAAACAAAAAAATCAATATGTTAAACAGACGTTTCATCAAAGGAACATATTGAATCTTCTTTCGTCAAAAATGGTGGTGCTTTCGCCATGGCCGGAATAAACCTCGGTGTCGTCAGGCAGATGGAACAGACGCTCAATGATGTTCGTACGAAGTTGCTCATAGTTGCCACCAGGGAAGTCGGTGCGGCCGATGCTGCGGCAGAAGAGCGCATCACCCGTGAACACCCAACCTTCGATTTCAGCATAGAGACTTATGCTTCCCATCGCATGGCCTGGCGTGCTGATGACCTCAAGGGCACTCTCCCCTATCTTGATGATCTCGCCATCTTCAAGGTCACGGTCGGGCAACTCACACTCGCCATTGAAAGGTAATCCAAACATCATGGCCTGCTGATGTGAACGTTGGAAATCGCTTTTCACGTTAGGGTGCGCCGCCACCTCGATGCCATAATGCTTCTTCACTGCAGCGTTACCCACAATATGGTCGATATGACCATGCGTATTGATGGCCATCAACGGTTTAAGGCGATGGCTGTCAATGAAGCCAAAAAGTTCATTTTCCTCACCCGCATTGGAGCAGCCAGGGTCGATGATGACACATTCCTTGGTGTTATCGTCATAAACGACGTATGTGTTTTCCGCAAAAGGATTGAAGACAAAGGATTCGAATTTGAGCATGATTTCAATATTTCGGCGCAAAGGTAGGGTTTTTCCACAACATTCTAAAGAAATTGCCTATCTTTGTCCGCTAATTCGGGATTAATGTTGTCGACAAAAAGATATGCGATTCTATTATTGCTGCTCCTGGCCATAACTCCTTGGGGCCATGCCCAGTTCTACAATGGCATGAACATGCCCTTCGGAAAGAATCGCGTGCAATATGGTGACTTCCATTGGTCATACTACACAAACGACAACTTCGACGTGTATTTCTACCAAGGCGGCAACGACCTCGCCAGTTACGCTCAGGCATACGCCAAGAACCAAATTCCTCAACTGGAAGCCCGCCTCAACAGCCGCTTCGGGAAGAAAATCCAGTTTATCGTGTTCAACAGCAAAGGCGATTTCAAGCAGAGCAATATCAACCTTGAAGACGAGGAGTACGGCAACACGGGAGGCATCACCAAAATCATCGGATCGAAGGTCATCCTCTACTTTGATGGTGACTACACCCATTTCGAAGCACAAATCCGCGAAGGCATAGCCAGGCTGCTATTCAGCCAAGTGATGAACGGCACCTCGATAGGCTCGCAACTGCGCAGCTCCTATCGCTACGACATCCCGCAATGGTTTCAGGACGGCTTAGTGGCTTTCATCGCCGGCAATTGGGACTGTCACAAGGAAACCCAACTACAACGGGGCATCATGTCGGGCAACTACAAGAAGATCAACCATTTGCGCGATGACGATGCATTGATTGCAGGTTACTCATTTTGGAATTTCATCGACGAGAAATACGGCAGCAAGTCGTTTAACGACATCCTGACCTTGGCCGAAAGCACGCAAAACGTGAAAAAGTCGCTGCTCTATGTCACTGGCAAGAAATACAAGGTTTTGGTCGAGGAATGGTTTGAGTTTTACAAGGCCCGTTACGAGACCCTGCTCTCCAACCAGCCCACCGACCCGATGAAGCTGAAATACAGGAAATACCGTACCTTCACACAGCCAGCGATCAGCCCGAATGGGAAATATATCGCATACGTTAGCAACGACGAGGGCAAGATCCGTCTTTGGCTCAAAGATATGCAAAGTGGCAAACGGCAACAACTCTTCAAAGCAGGTTACCGTTCCGACGAGAACATCGACACCTCGTTCCCTCTGTTGGCATGGCATCCTAACGGTGAGATTCTATCATTCATCCTTGAGGAAGAAGGCAAGATCCAATTGTACAACTTGGATATCAATTCGGGCAAAAAAGCCAACCTTTATCTCTTCGATTTCCAGAAGGTCAGTTCGTTTTCATACGCCCACAAGAGCCGCAAGATTGTTCTGGCAGCCACCCGCATGGGCAAACCCGATATTTACGTCTACAACTTGTTTTCCAATACGTTGGAGCAAATCACCAACGACTACCACACCGACCTGAATCCCGTATTTACCTTCGACGACCGACAAATCGTATTCAGTTCAAATCGCGACAACGACACGCTGAAAGTGGACGAAAAAATCGGATTCCAAAGCAAACAGTTTGATTTGTTTGCTTACAACTATATTAATAAAGGTACGGTGCTCCAAAACCTCACCCAACAACGCCATTCCAACAGCATCCTGCCTGAGCCCCTCAAAGACGGCAGCCTACTCTACCTGAACGACACCAGCGGATTCTACAACCTCTACCAAATCCGCTTCGACAGCGCCATTAGCCATATCGACACCATCGTACACTATCGTTATTTTGGCAAGAAAGAACGGCTCACTGACTATTCAGCTAATATCATCGACTATGCCTATCAACCGCGCGACCACAAAGCCGCCCTGCTGATGGCCGACCAAAATGGAGAGAAGTTCTTCATGTCGCCCATTCTTCGCGGTCGCGAACAAAACCTCAGCCAGATGAGCCCATACGCGCAAAAGAGGCTGCTGAACGAATTGATACAGAAAGAGAAAGACACCATTGTAGAGCCCATCTCCAAACATCGCTTTTCGGCCAGCTACCGCTATGCACGGCGCAAACGACCTATCAACGGCCCTATTGGTGGCGATTCCATACAGCAGGTGGCACAAGGTAACGAGCCTACGCCCAAGCCACGACAGAAGGATACTCTACAACGCCCGAACAACTACTATGTGGAGCTCTTCGCCGACGAACTGATGAGTCAAATTGACTTCACCAGCATGAACTACAGCTACCAGCCCTTCAGCGGCGGCGGTACGCCCATTTACCTCAACTCAGGCTTCAACATCTTCCTCGGCACCAAGATGAAAGACCTGATGGAAGACTACAAAATCGAACTCGGCGTGAAACTCAACACCAGCCTCACCAACAATGAGTACTTGTTGCGTTTCAGCGACTACAGCAAACGCTTGGACAAGAGCATCACCCTTCACCGTTATGTCACCGACGACTATTCCTATTTCTATTATCGCACCTTCACCAACGAGGCCTTCTACACGTTGAGTTATCCTTTCAGTGAAATCCTAAGTTTAAGAGGAACAGCCATTTACCGCCTTGACCACAGGGTCAACCTTGCCATTGATGACTTTAGTCTTGGCGACAAGGACGTCTACGAAAACTGGGGTGGTTTGCGTGCCGAACTCGTTTATGACAACTCGAAAAAGCTGGGGACCAACCTACTTGTGGGGGCAAGAGGAAAGATCTTTGCCGAATACTACCAACGTATCGCACGCAACACCAACAACATGGTCGTTGTCGGCTTCGACTATAGACATTACACCCGCATTAGCCGCAACTTCATTTGGGCCAACCGCATTGCAGGCAGCAGCTCGTTTGGGCAGCAAAAACTCATCTATTACATGGGCGGCGTCGACAACTGGATTTTCGCCTCCTTCGACCAAGGCGCACCCGTCGACTACGCGCAAAACTACGCCTATCAGACCTTGGCCACCAACATGCGTGGTTTCCAACAGAACATCCGCAACGGCAACAACTTCGTGGTCCTGAATAGCGAACTACGCTTCCCTGTGTTCAGCTATTTCACCAACCGACCCATCAACATGAAGTTCATTAAAGATTTCCAAATCGTCGCGTTTGGTGACCTCGGCACAGCATGGACAGGCTGGAATCCTTACGACCCAAGCAACTCATTATACAACACCCACATCAGCGATGGCAATTTGGACATCACTGTCACCGAAATGAAAGAGCCTCTGGTGGGCGGCATCGGCTTTGGATTGCGCACCACCATCTTAGGCTACTTCGTCAGAGGCGACGTGGCATGGGGAATACAAGACGGACAAATCTCGAAGAAGCCTCGCTATTATCTGTCGTTCAATCTGGATTTCTGATTGCCAGCCTTACGCATGGCATGACGGACGGTGAGCAAGGCGGAGGTGCAACCTACCACCAGAATCGTGGCAAAAATCAGCAGAACGTCTTTTAACTTTAGCAACACCGGATATGCATCCACGACATAGTTGCCTCCACCCGTGCCGAATTTGATAAATCCAAATTGCTGCTGCAAAAGCACCAAAATGATGCCGAGCAAAAGACCAATGATACCTCCTGCCACGGAAATAAGCAAGCCCTCGTTCAAGAAAATCCTCTGAATCAGTCGATTGTCAGCACCCATGGCTTTCAGGATTTCCGTGTCCTTGCGCTTGTCGATCATCAGCATGGAGAGCGAGCCGACCACATTGAACGTGGCCAAAATCAAGATGAAAGTGAGGATGACGTAGACCGCCCACTTCTCGGAACGCATAATCTTGTAAAGTGTTTCCTGCTGCTCCTGCTGATTCTTCACGGAATATTCAGCACCGATGATAGTAGCCACCGATTTCTTCACCTTATTAATATCGGCATTCTGCGTGGTAAAAATCTCTACATTAGTCGCTTTATCCTCATATTCAAGCAATTCCGAGAGCAAATCAAAAGGCACGAGCACCAGTTTTTCGTCTTGCTCCTGCTCGGTGGAAAACACACTACGCACGGTGACCACATCGGAATTGAAGCTGTTTTCGAGGCTCATCTGAGAGGCGTTGCCACGTTTGGGCACATAGATGCGCACCATTGCGTAAGGACTGTATGCATTGATGCCCAGATACCACGCGACCCCCGCACCAGGTACGGCAAAATAATGTTCATCCTCGTCGGCAAGCACAAAACCACCTTCACCAAAGACGATTTCATTCAGACGACCAATCTTTTGGTATTCCAATCCGACTCCCTTCACTTGACCGATATGCTGCTTGTCGTTGGCACGAAACAAAGCATCCTCGGTAATTGTAGGGAATACATAATCGACTCCTTGAATATCTTTGAGTTGATCCAAAGGAAAAGCCGTCAAGTCGATGGTTTTGCCTTTCACGGCGGAGATTTGCAGGTCGGGCGTAAGGCGGTTGTTCATCGAAGAAATCACTTTCTCCAATCCGTTGAAGGCCGACAGCACCACAATGAGCGCAAACGAGCCTACACTAATACCCAGGATGGAAATCCATGTGATGATATTAATGAGGTTGTGGCTCTTTTTGGCCAACAAGTAACGGTTTGCTATGAACAGCGGCAGTCTCACTTTTCGGGATGCAGCAAGTTGTCGATGTTTTCGATATAGTCGAGCGAGTCATCCTCGATGAAACGCAACTCCGGCACTACGCGCATCTGGTGACGGATGCGGTTGCCCAGCAAGCCACGAATGGCCTTGGCGTTTTGGCCTACCTCTTCCACGACCTTCTTCTTCTCTTCTACGCCGAACACACTCAGATACACACGGGCATACGAAAGGTCGGAAGTGACATTGACGCGAGTCACGGTAATCATCAGCGAAGGCACCTTGGGTTTCAATTCCTTCTGGAATATATCTCCTAATTCTTTCAATAGCAGTTTGTTTACTTTTTCTAATCGCTTACCTTCCATAATTCCAAATTCAAAGAGTCAAAATTTAAAGATTTAAGATTCAAAAATTTATGAGGGTGCAAAAATAGGCAAATCTTTTGAATTCTTTCAGAAAAGCATTCAGTAAACTGAAAATGCTTATTTTTGCGAATTGAAACATAAATAATATCATTCCCATGAAGACAATCATTAAACCACTATTCATCTTGGCCATAATGGCTTTGTCAGTGTTTTCATACGCGCAGGAGCTGCATGAAAGCCAAAAATCAACCACCTATGTGGAAAACGAATTCATCATTTGGCTGGAGCAAGGTGTAGATGCTATGACCTTTGCCGCCAGATGCGATGTCGCAATCGTGCCGAAAAGGCTCTTATCAAAAAGGCTGAACATCTGGCTTTTCGAAATCACTGACAGCAAAGGATCACGAGAGGAAAAAATGAGCCAATTGACCAATAACGCCGATGTCCGTGTCATTCAAAACAACCATACGAACATCACGCTGCGTGAGGCGATTCCCGACGATCCTTACTATGGCCAGCAATGGGCGCCTGCCATCATGAGTTTGCCGCAAGCATGGGAGGAATTCACCACAGGCGGTGTCACAGCAACGGGCGATACCATCGTGGTGGCCGTCATCGATGGAGGTGCCGATTTGAGCCATGAAGACTTGAATTTCTGGAAAAACACCTTCGAAATTCCTTTCAATGGAATTGATGACGATGGGAACGGTTACATCGACGACTATGACGGTTGGAATGCCTACAACCACAATGGACATGTCGGTAGTAATTACCACGGCACACATGTCTCAGGTATCATCGGAGCCATTGGCAACAACGGAAAAGGCGTTAGCGGCGTTAATTGGAATGTAAAAATACTGCCTATTGGTGGCAGCTCAAGCAACGAATCTATCGTTGTGGAGGCATATTCGTATGCTTTGGAAATGCGTGCCCGATATAATGAAACTAACGGTGCAGAAGGAGCATTCATTGTTGCCACCAATTCATCCTTTGGTGTCGATTATGGAAATCCCGATGATTATCCCATCTGGTGCTCAATGTATGACGAAATGGGCGATGTTGGCATTTTGAGTTGCGGCGCCGGTCCCAACATGAACGTGAATGTCGATGTGGTTGGGGATGTGCCTTCAGCTTGTCCGGGCGACTATCTCATAGGCATCACCAACACCACTTCACAAGATGAGAAGTATGGAAATGCAGGTTATGGCGTCAACAACATCGACATTGGAGCTCCTGGCACGGCTATTTATTCCACAACACCCAACAACGGTTACAACGGTTCGACTGGGACCTCAATGGCCACCCCACAAGTCTCCGGCACCATTGCGCTGATGTATGCCGCCTTGCCCGAGGAAATGATGCAAGCCTGCAAAAGCGACCCTGCCAGTTTTTGCCTTTCGGTGAAATACCACCTCCTTAATGGTGCCGACCATCTACAGTCTCTTGAGGGTTTGGTTGCCTCCGAAAGAAGATTGAATGCCTATAGCGCAATAGAAAGCATTTTGTACGACAGCATTACTCCCGAATTAATTGGTGAGGTCAACATAATTGGTGAGCCTTTCTATGGAGAAACCTTGACTGCCGAATCGGTCTTAAGTTCAATACCATCCATTCCCGACCTTGGCACATTGAGTTACCAATGGTGGAGAGACACAACTGCCATTGAAGGCGCAGTTGATTCGACCTACACCGTAACCGAAGACGACGTTTTCGAGCGAATTTGTGTGCAAGTCACTGCCGCAAACTGCACGGGAGTCCTTACTTCACCCTATTTCGGCCCCATTAAAAAGGCAGAACAGGCCATGCCTGAAGCACCACAATTGGAGAGTAGCACCGACACGAGCATAACACTTGTTGCTATAGAAGATGGTGAATACAACATCAATGGCAGCGCGTGGCAACCATCTCCAGTATTTGAAGGCTTAATGCCTAGCACTTCCTATACTTTCACTCAGCGCAAGAAGGAAACGAGATCGCATTATGCCTCGCCGGTGAGTCCTGAAGCGGTATATTGCACGATGCCTTACGACGAACTCTGCGAAAACCATAGAAGCACCTTCAAAGTCTATCCCAACCCAAGCAATGGACATGTGGCAATTGAAGGCTTCGGCACTTTGACCGTTATGAACGCCCTCGGCCAAACCATCTTGACCAAGGAAATCAAGGGCAAAGAAAAGCTGGAATTGTCCCAAGGAATCTATCTCGTGAAAATGGGTGACGAGACACGGAAAATCGTGGTAGAATAAGGATTATTCCCGCCTTTTCGAGTCCATTATTATCGTCACAGGCCCATCGTTGAGCAGCTCCACGGCCATCATTGCACCGAACTCGCCGCTTTGAACTTCGCGACCTGAAACCTCTGCGAGGCGTTTCAGGAACATTTCATAAAGCGGAATCGCATGCTCGGGACGTGCAGCACGGATGAAACTCGGACGGTTGCCTTTCTTGGTCAGGGCATGGAGCGTGAACTGGCTCACCACGAGGAACGAGCCTCCAACCTGGTTAATATCAAGGTTCATCGAATCATTGTCATCTCCAAAGATCCGAAGTTTCGACAGCTTTGTACAAAGCCATTCGATATCCTCCTCGTTGTCGGCTTCCTCGATGCCGAGCAAAATCAACATGCCAAGGCCAATTTCCGATTTCACTTTCCCGTCAATCGTGACGGATGCGTGCGTTACTCGTTGTGCTACAATTCTCATAAATCAAGGTCCCTGAGCCCTGAGCCCGTCGAAGGGTCGAAGGGCCGATTCAACAATGCATTAATTTGAAAATCATTTCCCTATACAAGTCTTTCTCATTCACTTCGCCGCTCCCATAGCCTTTCGACTTCATGTCGAATTCGCGAAGGATGGAGATGCAACGGATGCAGGTGGCGGGAGGATAGTTTCGCGAAGCAGCAAGATAATCCTTGACAAAAAATGGACTCACCCCCAACACACTCGCCAAATTGCCCTGCGACTTGTCCTGCGTGCAATGCAGTTTGATCAACTTCGTGAAATAGCCATATAACGTAATCGCCGTGACCAACAGCGGATTATCTTTCCCATTGTCGCCAAAATAGTTGACAATACGGTTGGCTTTCAGCACGTCGCGACTACCGATGGCATTCTGCAGTTCGAATACATTGTAATCCTTCGAAATGCCGATGTTGCGTTCCACGTCCGCGTCATCGATGCTTTTGTTTTTGGGCAGAGCGATGGTGAGTTTCTTCAGCTCGTTGGCGATTTTGTGAAGATCGGTGCCAAGGAAATCGGCTAACATTTGCGTAGCCTTTGGCGTGATAGCGTAACCTTCTGCTTTCAGGTAGTTCTGAATCCAACCTGGGATGTTGTTCTCATACAACTTCTTCGACTCAAACCAAACGCCTTTCTTGTCAATCTTCTTGGCCAAGGTCTTGCGCTTGTCAAACTTTTTGTATTTGTAGGCAAATACAAGAAGAGTGGTATCGGGAATCGTGTCAAGATAAGCCTCAAAGTTCTCCAAATTCTTCACATCCTGAGCCTCCTTGACGATGACCACCATACGCTCGCCCATCATCGGGAAACTGCGAGCGTGGTTAGCGATGGTCTCCACATCTACATCACGGCCATAAAGCACAATTTGGTTAAAGGCGCGGTCGGCCTCGTCCAAGGCTTCGTTCTCGATGGTGTCCGAAATCATGTCGATGAAATACGGCTCATCGCCTGTCAGGAAATAGATGGGCGCAAAGTTCTTTTTGTGAATGTCGGAAAGAATTTGATCGTAGGTCATCATTGTTGTTTTTTTAGGCGGGGCCTTCGACAAGCTCAGGCACCCTTAACTTTAGAAAACTCAAAGGGCCCTGAGGTTGTCGAAAGGCCGTCCCGAAGCCTTTTTTTAGAATTTCAAATGTTTCACCGTGATACCATTATTAATGAGTTGCCGCAGCGAGTCGATGCCAATGCGCAGGTGCTCACCGACAAAGTTCTTGCTGACCACTTTGTCGCTTTCCTCGGTTTTGACACCTTCGGGCACCATGGGGTTGTCGGACACCAGCAGCAATGCACCCGTCGGGATTTCATTGTGGAAGCCGACTGAGAAAATGGTTGCGGTTTCCATATCCACGGCCATGCAGCGGATTTTACGCAGATAATCCTTAAACTCTTCATCATGTTCCCAAACGCGGCGGTTAGTGGTGTAAACCGTGCCCGTCCAATAGTCGCGGCCATAGTCGCGAATGGTGGTGGAGATGGCTTTTTCGAGGCTGAATGCAGGAAGTGCAGGGACTTCGGGCGGAAAGTAGTCGTTCGAGGTACCTTCACCACGGATGGCAGCGATAGGAAGGATGAGGTCGCCAACCTTGTTGATTTTTTTCACGCCTCCACACTTGCCCAAAAACAATACTGCCTTGGGCTGGATGGCGGTCAACAAATCCATAATGGTGGCCGCATTGGCACTGCCCATGCTGAAATTAATGATGGTGATTTCACCATCGGTAGCACAGGGCATCGAGCGATCGCGCCCAACGACTTCCACGCCTTGCCATTCGGCGAAACGGTCGACATAATTCTGGAAATTAGTCAGCAGGATGTACTTCCCGAACTTCTCCAGCGGCAGACCCGTATAGCGCGGCAACCAGTTTTCAACTATTTCTTGCTTGGTTTTCATTTGCTTTCAATTATTTGTGCAAAGATAGAAATTCTATTTGAATTGTGTGTATCTTTGCCGCGAAATCGAAAGATTAAACGAAGATAAATGACCCACTATCCCGTTAAAATACTGATGGCTTTCGGCTGCACTTTTGAGCCTGAAGGCGACGAGTTCTTCGAATGGTTGATGCGCAACGGCTACCCAGAATTGGGTGCCTTGAGCCACACCATTCAAGGCGACACCAAGGCAAAGGACTGGCTGATGGAACATGGTTTCCCTCATTTGGCCGCCATCGACAGTGCCATCGACAAGGAAGCCAAAGCCGAAGAATGGCTCATCAAGAATCACTTTGAGGTCAATCTCGCCTTCGCGAAAGCTATCAATCGAGACGACGAAGCCACCGAATGGCTTGAAAAAAACGAGCTTCAAGTTTTTATTGTCATTGCCGATAAGATTCGTAAATATTTGGATGATAAATATTTAGATTATCATAAAATCCATTTTTAATTTCAAGCGAAATTTTTTGAGCTACATAAGAGAAAAAACCCTAACTTTGCAGCCAATCAGAAAAGAGTAAAATTAGAAAATCATACTAAAATGAAAAAAGGATTATCCATCGTCATCAACGTCATTCTGTTTGCCATCATCGTATTGTTAGCATGGCAAGTTGTCAAGAGCATTCAAGCTCCTATCAAGTTCAGCAACGAGCAAAAAGCCCGTGAGGCCAAAGTGATTGAGCGCCTTCTCGACATCCGCAATGCTGAAGTGCTTTACAAAAATGCCAACAACAAGTACACTGACAATTTCGACACCCTGATCAAGTTCTGCCAGACTGCCGAAATCCCGTTGGTGAAAATGGTTTCAAAACAAAACTTGGAAGACTCCACTTACTTTACCGTTTACGACACCATCGGTTACGTAAAAGTGATGGACTCCCTCAAAGCCGGACGTGATGGCTTCAATATCAACGAAATCAAATGGGTGCCTTTCAGCGAACCGCAACAACAGTTTGAACTTGAAGCTGGCGCCAAAACCAGCAACCTCATCGAGATTCCAGTCTTTGAAGCCCGCGCTCCTTATGAGATGTATTTATCCACTCCCGGCGGCGGAATCAAAGAAAAAGAATGGAAGCAACGCGTCGACAATGTTAAAGAAGAAAAAGTCAGCGCGTCTAGAGATAGCCATACGGGTGAAGTCGACACTGATAGTCCGTTCTATAGATATCCTGGCCTGAAGGTAGGTTCCATGAAAGAAGCCTCTACCGAAGGTAACTGGGATAAACTCTAAATGTTTAGGATGAATGACGGCATCGTTGAATCCTTATATCTCGCAATTTGCCGAGGAATTTGATGCCGAGAAGTCATCGCAATACAGAATGGCCATCCAATTCTCGTTGGGTGGTCTTTCTTTTGCCATTCTCGATGTCACGACAGAGACGCTGATAGCCCTGGAATGCTACCAATCGGAGCTTCTTGCCGACAGCAACGACCTATTCAGGACTCTGGAACGGGCAATGGAAAACAAAGGTTTGAACAACAAAGAGTTCTTGTCGGTAACTTGTCTCATCGACAACCGCTATTGTGCGCTCATACCCGAGCCTGTTTTCAGCGAAACGGATCAAACCAAATACCTCGACTTCGCTTTCCAAATCCCTGCCAACTACTCCATAGAGTCTGAGCGGTTGGAAAATGCGCAATGCTTTAATGTCTATGCCTTGCTGACAGCTATAAAAGAAAAGGTATTAATGAAATGGCCTAATGCCAGAATCACCCATTCCAACTGTTTGTTCATCAACAGCATGATGCAAGATGCAGAAAACGACGGCGTCTTCGTCAACGTTCGCAACCGCGACTTCGATTTGCTCATCAAAAGGAATGGCAAGCTGCAGTTCTTCAACAATTTCAAGTTCACCACCAAGGAAGACTTTGCCTATTTCCTTCTGTTTGCCTTGGAGCAAAACAATGTTTCAGGCCAAGACGCCCCGGTTCGCTTCTCTGGTCTTATCCGACCTGCTTCCGACATCATCGACCTCTGCGGACGCTATGTGAGAGACATCCGTTTCGTGGAAGACCCACACACAATAAAAGTAAGCAATGCCTTGGTCGAAGTTCCATTTCAATACTATTATATTCATTATCAAGCACTAAGATGAGGATTATCAGAGGAAGATACCAACGTAGGCAGATTACCGCTCCAAACAACTTACCCGTGCGCCCTACCACCGACATGGCCAAGGAAAGCTTGTTCAACATCATCGAGAACCATTTTGATTTTGAGGAGACCGAAGCCATGGATCTCTTTGCCGGCACGGGCAACATCTCATACGAACTGGTTTCAAGAGGCTGTCCTAAAGTGGTGTCGGTCGACCAAGACTTCGGCTGTGTGAGATTCATCCGCGAGACGGCCAACAAACTCAACATGAAAGAGTTGCTTGTAGTCCGTTCCGATGTGTTCCGCTTCTTGGACAAACACCAAATGCAATAC
The DNA here is from genome assembly GCA_902767725.1 of uncultured Bacteroidia bacterium. Classification (GTDB taxonomy): domain Bacteria; phylum Bacteroidota; class Bacteroidia; order Bacteroidales; family F082; genus Limimorpha. Next base: position 14,210 of record CACXIM010000045.1, read on the forward strand.
GACCTCATCTTCGCCGACCCACCCTACGACTGTGAACACTACAACGAGCTGGTCAACCTCATCTTCGAACGCAACCTATTACGCGAAGGCGGTATGTTCGTCTTGGAACACGATAAGTACCAAAGCTTTGAGGAACATCCCCATTTCATGGAGCAAAGGCATTATGGCAAGGTGAACTTCAGCTTCTTCGCACAAACTATAGAAGAGGAATCAGAGGAATGATATTTTGTAGCACGCAGAATGCGCAGAACTATATGAAGCGCAAAGCGGCGCCTAGTTTGCGTCCGACAGGTTTCTGCGATTTCTGCGTATTCTGCGTGAGAATTAAATATACCCGAAGCGTTTCCTGACATTTTCTTTCTCTTCATCGGTACTATCGCGGAAGAGCGGCATTACCTCGTCCTCGGGGAAGTCAGTGAAAGTGAGGAAAAGTAGCGAATCCAAGGTGTCGTTGAAGTCGGGGTCGACATTGAAGCACAAGAACTTGGCGTTCAGTTTCAAATATTTCTTGAACAAGGTGGGCAAGCGGTATTGGCCGTTGCTCAGGCGGAACATGAATTTGTCGAACTTGTCGATGCTATCCATATTTCCTTTCATCAGCACATCGGCATCCACCTTAAGGAAGTCCTCTTGGAAAGGCGTCATGGGCGTGGCCATCTGGGCGAGTTCTTCGCTCACAGGATGCTTCTCTGTGACATACTTCACAATCATGCTCATATAGAACTTCGGATACCATGAGCTAATGCTCACGGGACCAATGAAATGCTTGATGTTGGGATAACGCACCACCACGTCCGACAAACCTCGCAGCAAGAGCACCAAGGGCAAAACCTCTTTCTGATAGTCAAGCGCTACGAACGAGCGCCCCAACTCAATGGTGTGTTCCAAGTAGGGAGCAAAGGCTTCATCGAAATTGACCAAAGTGCTGACATAAAAACCTTTGATGCCATACTTTGGAATAATGTCGCTGCCAATGCCCAAACGATAGCAACCTGCTATCTTCTGTTTTACCTTGTCCCAAAGAATAAGGTGCTTGAAATGATTGTCGAACTCGTCCTGGTCAAGATTCTTGCCTGTGCCTTCGCCTATGGCGCGGAAGGTCTCCTCGCGCAAACGAGCGATTTCGTGCATCAAGTTCGGTATATCCTCGTAATCGGCCAGATAACAATCGTAGTCAGAGGCGGAATAGAGGAACGACTTTTCGCGAATAGCATCCAACTCGGCCAACATAAGCGACAGATCCGTAGGAGCATCGATTTCAGTCAGATTGGCCTCTTTCTTTTCAGCTGCCTCTGATGGAATATTGGCCTCCAAGGCATAAGAACGGCTACGCAGGTAAGCCGCAAGGTCGGCTGGCTTTTCGTATGTAGCAATCTCATTGGGCAGAATAGGTTTGCCCACCTGCAAGTTGAAACAAGTATCGTGTTTGTTGATCAGTTCCTTGGTCAGCCGCGAAGTACCCAACATAGTGTGAATCTTATCCTCAAAATAGAATAGTTTCGAGTTGCGGCCATTCCAAAACACGGGTATCACAGGAACACCTGCGTTTTTTATGATGCGTGCTATGGAAGTGCTCCATGGCAGGTCTTCGGGGAAGTCGTGGCCATGATAGCGCGACACCTCACCCGCAGGAAACACACCTAGGCCGTTGCCTGCAGCGATGTGCATCATTGCGCCTTTGATACCACCCACGCTACTCTTCCACTCGGGGTTTTTCTCGAAAGGATTCACCGAGAAGAAGCACTCCTTGAGGTTCGGGATATGAGAAAGGATGAAGTTGGCCATCAACTTGAAGTCGGGACGCACCTTGGCGATGGCGCTCAGCAGCATCACACCCTCAATTCCACCGAAAGGATGGTTGCTGACCATCACAAAGCCGCCTTCTTTCGGGATGTTTTCCAGCTGCTCAGGGCTAACATCAATGGTGATGCCCATGTTTTCAAGCAGATGGTCGGCAAATTCACAGCCTTGATAATCAGCGGCCCCGTCGAACAATCGGTTGATTTTACCCAAGCGGAGAAATCCGTATGCCAATCCCGCGACACAAGTGCCGAAGAAGCCTTTCATGCCGAAAGCCTTTTTCAAATCCGCATTGGTTACTACTTTTCGCATGGTCGTTTATGCCCGTAGCATAGTTATCATTCAAACTGCAAAGATACGGATTTTAAAAAAGGCAAGAGGAAAACTATCCTCTTGCCTCTCTTTCGTATGATTGTCCTTTTTACTTTTCTCTTTTCTATCGCTTAAGAAGACCATTAAGTTTAACCTTGCTCGCTTCATAAGTAGTTTTTTGCGCATCCGTCAGCTTTTTTATGTTTATCTTTTTACTCAGCCTCAATGCTTTTTCCAAATACTGACTAAATTGATTAGTCTTTTTATGATTCTTATTGTACTCGAGTTCACAATTGTCAACCGTTTTCACAAACTCATTGAACAAGTCGGTATTCTCTTGTATGGCTTGTTGTTCGGCATCATTTTGGGCTTTCATAGCATCCTTGTTCGCATCGAACTCCAAATCCGGCTTATTTCTCTTAATCTTTACTTGCTTTTCCGTTTTTGCCCTTTTCCTTACGATTGTCTTAGTTTTCTTATCTTGTGCATTAGCAGTTAATGCGAAGCCACCAATCAAGAGAGCCATTACTGTGGTAATAATAAAGTTCTTCATTGTATAATCCCTAAATGAGTGTCGGGAGCAACTTTTGATGTATGTGCCTACTCTTGAGCTTTTCGGCTTCCGCTATACTATTATTTCAGTCGCAATTACGTATTTTAATTATGTTTTTACAAAAAACATGCCAGAAAGAGCAATGAGTCGATTTTTTTAATCACCAAAATACTGTAATTTTGCATCTGATTTGTCTTTGCAGATTAATTATGGTGATTCTTTTCAACAAACCATTTGGCGTACTCAGCCAGTTCACTCCCGAAGCCGGACATCGGGCACTCAACGAATTCGGCTTCCCTGAGGGTGTGTATGCCGCTGGTCGCCTCGACCACGACAGCGAAGGAGCCTTACTGCTCACCGATGAGGGCAAACTCATCAAAAAACTATTGGATCCAAAGTTCGAGCATCCACGCACCTACCTTGCGCAAGTGGACGGACAAATCACACAAGAAGCTGTCAATCAGTTGAAACAAGGGGTTAATATCAAAGGCTACCGCACCAAACCCTGCCAAGCACAAATTGCGGACCAACCAGAAAACCTTTGGGAACGCGTGCCACCCATCCGCTACCGCGCCAACATCCCAACCAGTTGGGTGCGTCTCACCCTCATCGAAGGCAAAAACCGACAAGTGCGACACATGACTGCCGCCGTCGGGTTTCCTACGCTACGCTTAATTCGAGTAAAGATAGGGAACATCTCACTTGGCACGCTGAAACCTGGCGAATGGAGAGTTGTTAACGAGCAGGTGATTTAATACACCTTGGTTTAAGTATAATTTTCAGTCGGATAGCCCGACTCGTTCCATGCGATGCTGTAATATTTGCCGAAATACCGTTTAGCATGGCGGTTGGCTCGGGTTTCGGTCCAAAAAACATTATGGTCGCCTTTGCCGAGCGCATTCAGCAGACTGGGCAACCCGATAATCAAAAGATATAACCAACCAAAACGTCGGCTGTCGACAGTATGCCCAAACTCATGCATACATATTTGGTTACCCAAAACATATCGTTCGCCTTCGCCTTTCATCCAACTACCGGCCCAAAGACCAACGAATGTGCCCAACGACACGCCCATGCTATATTTACAGTCTTTTTTCGTCACAAAAGTGATGCCGTCAAAAACAACGACGCAATCGACTTGCCCTGCAAGTGCACGCATCACAGAATAAAACCAACCTATCAATGTTTGAGGTAATTCCCAGGTAAAGCGCAAAAGCAGCTGCCACAAACGCCCAAAATGCGAGCGTTTAGCATCTGTTAGGAACAGCCCTATGGAGATTTGGGCGGCAAAGCGCATTCTATTTATCAATGGTGTAGACATTAGTCTAAGGCTATTGGTTTTATTCTGATTGATAGAGATGAATAAAAAGAGGACAAAAGGAACGCGTTCCTTTTGTCCTCTTAATTCGATCAATTATACTGCTTACTTTCTCTTCAGAGCTTCAGCCAATTTGGCTTTCAGTTTCAGGAATTGATCAACCTGGTTTTGGTTCAATTTGTCCTTTGCCTTTTCCAGCTTGGCTTGCAGATCCAAGGCCTTCTTTTGATAAGTCATGAAGTCATTCTTATCAGCAGTACCTTTCATGGCCTTTTCATAGGCGGCAATGTACTTGTCGATGTTGGTCTCAAAGTCTTTGAGCATCTGGTCATAGTTAGTTGTTGTCTGATTGGTGCCAACTTTGGGATTCTGAGTGTTTACAACTTGGCCCTTGGTCTTCGTTGTTTTACTCTGAGCACTGGCGTTGAATGTGAGACCGCCGATTAAAAAGGCAACGATTGCAAAAGTCATAACGAGTTTCTTCATTTTTTTATCCCTAGTACGTGTCGGGCGCAACTTTTGATTTTTTGCCTACTCATGAGCTTTTCGGCTTCCGCTATTTTTTTCTTTTCAGCTGCAAATATACTTTTTATTTCGATTTCTCTCTAAAAGTAGATTTTTTAGCTCTGCCTTAAACATTCCAAAAAGCGTGCCAAAAAGTAATTCCCGATGAAAAAAAATACAAAACAATGAATTTTTACGTAATTTTACTTACACCGAATAAGAAATTGCCTTCGTTGTCGAAAAGCGGCACAGAAAGAGTCTTTTTATCTAACTTTTACCAGTCAATCAATGCTCATCCTCGTTGAAAAACAGAGATAATAGATGAATTCCAACAAGTTACAAAGACCACTATTCAACTTAGATTATTTTATAACTGCATCTGTTACGATGATTTTTGATCAAAAGGCAACACAAGTTAACCTTAGTGAAGAATATAACCCTTACGGAGATGAATGATAAAAGGGAGCGTGACGGACGCTCCCTTTTCAGTTGTATGGGTATTACAGTTTATTGGATGACTATCTTCTGGGACTTCATGTTGTCGCCGTTGACCAGGCGCAACACATATACGCCAGGCGCAGCATTGATAGCCTTGCTAACACTGCCGTTCACGGTATCGTTGCTGAGGATGCGGCCGTTGGCATCAACTACCTGCAAGATAGCCTCACCCTCGTTGCTGATGACCCAGTTGCCGTTGCTAAAGAAGGCGAAGGCCCTATTATCATAGTTTGCGTCCCCACAAACGAACACCAACTTGAAACGGCTCTCATAGTCCGTCGTCTTGGCCTCGAAGCTGTAGCTCGGGTTGACAAGCAGGTCAATGTCATTCCCCGTTTTGAGATAGAATCCCGTGACGGCCGAGCCACTGCTTCCCGAACTTTCATTCGTCTTATAGAGCAAGTATATAAAGTTGCCGCCCGCACCCGCGTTCAGGTCGTTGTTGATGACCGTCCAACCCTCATTTTGATATTGGGTTTTGTAACCATCAGTTTGGCTTTGATTGCCAGAGATAATCATCACATCGGTGATGAAGGTCTCCGCCCAAACGCCTTGTGTAAAGGCGAAGAGAGCGACAAATAGGAATAGAGATTTCAGTAAGTTCTTCATTTCGTTGAATATACGATTGTTTTAGTGCTTTTCAAAAGAAGCCGCAAAAATACAAAAAAATCTAAAACGCAGTCGTAACCAACGATTTATAAGCAATTTCGGTTTAGTATTCATCATTTTTGTAAAGCCTACCAAACAAGTCCTTACACGCCAAGCTCGGCAAGTTTTTTCATGGTGTCCTTTTAGCCTTTTTTCGCAGCATTTGTATCCCATCTACCAACTTGGAATTCATTCTCAAACACATAAATAGGGGTTCCTTCTTCCATTGTCTCTCCAGTATCTTTCTCGAATTCTGCTTTCTTACGATTTAGGACGCCAGCAATATCAATATCCCCAAGTTCTATTCTATCTGCCAACGTATAGATATAATACTGCCGTTTTTCGTCCTCCTCCGAAATGACATATCCCATTTCTTTCATCTTTTGGTTGTTCCAGATAAAATGCTTGTCGCTTAGTCGGAATACAAGATAATTCGTTTCGTTTTTCAATTCGTATAAAATGAGATATTCTGCCGAGACCACTTGGCGAGTCCGTTTGACTGCACCAGCCCGTTCCCCTAAACGGACATTGTACTTTTTGTTCTTTAGAATCCAATCCAAGTGTTCAGGGTCTTTATAGACACCAAAAAGTATGGAGGCCTGCCTGTATTGTCTGTATTGGGATTGTTGTGTATGCAATTCTTCAACTTTATCTGTCGAAACTCGTTTTTCAGCTGCAACTGAAACCGGCGTGTCCAAATACTGAAAAGGAATCGGTTTTTTTGTTTCGTGAAAGTCGGTGCCTAACCGATAATCATAAATGTGAAAATCCGTTTCGATTTGTGAGAGAAGTTGAAGGTTGTCGAATTGGTATCGATTGTCTTTGTCGAGTGCAAGGATAAGGAGATTACCCCCTTCGCTTGGTTGGTAGATTTTACCATTCAATCTCTTGAAATACTTTTCGACCAGGTCTTGTATGGGAACGGAATCCTCCCGAGGTTCAAGAACCGAAAACTCAAATCTGCTTTCGATAAATGAAATAAAATCACGACGCAGCATGGCTTGAAGCGACTTTTTCAATGCCACCTCTTCCGTATTGTTCACGTATGAAGCCACGACAAACATGAAATTGATGTTATAGGACTGAAGAAACAAAGAATCTCTGTCGAACAAGCGATTGAAAAAGTGCATATTACGCTCAAATTCAGCATTTTTTGTCAGTTTTTGCTCCTGACTATTCGGATCGTTGAAATCTATAAATCCGCGAATGAAAAAATTGGGCGTGATGTTGTAACCTTCCGTCAACGGGTCGCGATAACGCACATCCTTAGGAGGGTTATCTTCATGGTTGAAAAGGTTGATGTTGTATTGGATAACGTTCTTGGCATAAGTGAACTGTTTGTAAATAGAGTTTTCGCTCAGACTTGTTTCTTCTTTATAATATTTGCTGTCGCCAATGTAATAGATAAACTTGTCTTCGTCGATAACAGAGGAATCCTTGTAGATATGGTCCACAATCTTCCCATCCTGCTGCTCCCAAAGCTCTTTAGGCACATTGTAGCGGTCGTCGCTGATGAGTTGGTCAATCATATCCTCAAAGACGAGATTGAAATTGCTGACCAATAGTTTCTCTTGATAAGGCTTTCCGGAGCCGACCATTTCAGCTTTGTCAAAAAACGCATAAAGCAGATTCCACAATTCGACCAACTCGTCAGTAAAATAGTTCCTGCGGATTTTCTGCAATATGCGCGTCCCTTTTCCGCTTTCTATCAAGGACTTTATTCTCGATGGCCTCATCAAGGCAAAACCTTGAACAAGTTGAAGTTTGAAATGATAGGTCAAACTGAGATAGTTGAGCACGGAATAGAAAAGGATTATCAGCTCCTCGTCGAAATTGATTACCTTCCTTTTGTTGCGAAAATCCATGTAGTAAGGCCTGTCGTCTTTGAACACAGGCTGCACCTTGCTAATGGTCTTGTTCCAATGTACTTTGTTGTTACCACTCGACTTGACGAGTGAAATATATGTAAACAAATTACAATGCTTTTTTTGGAATCCGACAAGGGACAGGATGGTTTCGATGATGGTTTTTGAGCCCTTCTCCCCCATCGGCTTGATGTTTTGGATTTGGACTTCAGAACTGATGTTACTTCGTTGTTTGCGTTCCACAAAATGGTTGATGGCCTGATAGAGCCATGCCGACAGTTCAAAGACCACTTCGTCGTCAGCCTTCGCTTTCAAGGGATTGTCATAGGGAGAAAGGTCGATGATTTCAATAGGGTTATACCGATCAAAGGCCTGTTGACTTTCCGAAATGAATACTTTTGGAAGGATGAAAACCGTATCGTTGATGTTGGAATTGAAGTAATAGCCCACATAAGGCACCTTGGCCAAACTTCCTCCTTGCAAGTACGACAAGTTGACCTCGTTGCCAAGATTCTCGTGGAGTAAGTCCACAGGATAGGGATATTCTTCAAAGTAAAGTTTCATCAGTCAGTATTCGTTTCGGTTACGGATGCGTCTCCCTCTGATTGAATCGGCTCTACGCCAAGAAAAACCATGAATCCCTTGAGAAGCGTTTCGGCATTTGTACCAAACAGTTCGTTGAACGAGAATTCCGTGGTTTCGATTTTCTTGTCGTCAACAAAATTGCGGAAGAAATTATTTGTTGTGCGGTACTCTTCTTTGCAGATGTCATTCCATAGATAAAACATCACCTTGTCGATGAATTGCCGTTTGTCCACATCGCCATTGATAAAGAAATTGCCCATTTGCTTGTCTTCAGAGTCCGTTGCCTTGAAGATCTTCTTATTGACGGCTTTCAAAAACTCAAGCCATCTGTATCTCGAGTTTCCAATAGTAATGGCGAATGCTCCCGACTTGTCATCATCATAGTTGATAGGCACACATTCCCACGACCAGCGGCGCTTGAAGGCCGAGTCCATCGGGAAAAGCGACTGGTCGCTGGTGTTCATAGTAGCCACGATGTTTAAGTTGGAGGGCAGTTTCAGTTTGCCGTTGGCTATGCCCTCATGGCCTTTGCCCAATATGTCATCCTTTTCAAGATACTGTCTCAAATCGGTATCGGCGTTGATGGGGTATTCCGAAACGCCACCTTTGCGGTCCAACAATTGGAACAAGTCGCCGAAAATCTGAGCGCAGTTGCCGCGATTGATTTCTTCAATCACCAAATAAACCTGCTTTTCCGATTCTTTCCAAGCCCTTGCATAGGCATTGGTGAAAGCTTGAGGCGTAAACTCATACTTTATGTCACCCGTCCCATCCATTTGGGGCTTATAGCAACCCACAAACGAAGCATAGTCGCTATCAGGATGGAAAGTGGTACGGAAAACGTATTTGTCACGTTCCTGTTCTTCGGGGTAAAGCCTTTCAACTATTTCTTTTACCTTATGGGATTTGCCACTGCCCGGTGTGCCGTAGTAGATTTTTTGGAGAGGGGAGAATGCTTTCACTTCACATGTTTTTTCGTTATCCCCATAGAGCGAATAATAGTTTGATTGAAGTATAATTACATAGTCTGTAATGTCTAATGCTGCATATAACGGTTGTATAAATGGACCACGAGTAATCTCACCAGGAGATGCAACCATACCACCTTTCTTTGAGTCAATATTGTTTTTAGATACATCAACACCATTTTTACTTAGTTCGGTTTTTAATTCAGACTCGGAATACAAAATATCTGAAAAAACAATGTCTTTAGACTTAGTATTGAAACTGCTAGACAGCACACTTGAAGGAATGTTGAATTCTTTTGAAAATAGTTTTATGATTTCTTCTTTGGTGATATCATCTTGAAAAGCTTTTCGTCTATAAGCCCAAGCAATTACATCAAATATGTTCGGAGAAGCCTTACCTTGATCATTAAAAAAACTCTCCCAAATATTGGAAAAAACAACATAAAGAGAATGCCCTCCTTCATATTGCTTTTTTGTTTGGGCCAAATTGAAAATGTTTTCAAGAAAATTGGAAACTTTGTTCAAATCAACTTCATAAGGAATCGATGGCCGAACACTACTATTACAGCCTTTTAGTAATGCTAAATATCCCCATGACTTATTTGTCATACAATCCTGAAAACCTTTATATGACTCAACAACAGTCTTTAAATCAATATATTTCATTGTTCAAGTGTTTTTTCATATGTTTTTATCATGTTCGCCATTATTAGTTTAATTATGGGAACACTTACAGAATTACCCAATTGATGATAAGCTTGTGCATCCGATACAGGAAACATGAAATCATCTGGGAATCCCTGTAACCTTTGAGCTTCTAATACTGATAATTTCCTCCGAATATCCCATAGTTTAGGCGTTCTATTTGCAATAATTGTCGAAGCATACGTGTCGAGGCAAGAATAAAATGCCTCCTGTATTTGCGTTTTGGCAAAATCACCTACATGGAATCTCAAAGAGCCATCTGGTTTTTGGAATGAATAAATGCCGTATTTCCCCTTTTTGGTATTTGAGGCATACTTGGAGTTATCATGTTGTACTCTATCTCCTGGTTGTGCAACTGCAAAATGATAATCAATTCTATCCAATTCAAACTGAGGGAGACGTAATGAAGGATCATCATTATTTAAGTCTACAATATCTCGCAGAATAGGATGACCACCAATAGGTTCAGGCCATTCAAAATCAATTTCTTTCCTAAAAGCTACACAATACCATCTTTCTCGCTTTTGGGGAAGACCATAATCTAGAGATGAAAGAATTGTCCAATGAGGGTAATAGCCCAAAGCCTCAAGTTTCTCTATTATTATATTCAATGTCTTTCCACCTTCATGAGACTTTAAACCTTTAACATTTTCCAAAAACACCATTGGCGGTTTATGATATTCAAGAATTCTACAAATATCAAAGAACAAAGTACCTCTCATTTCATCATTAAAACCCTGTTTCTCACCAGCATAGCTAAATGGCTGGCATGGAAAACCAGCTGTTAGAATATCGAAAGGAGGTATGTCCTTAGCTTCAATTTCTTTTATGTCGCCCTTTGGTGTTTCACCAAAGTTTGCCTTATATGTTTCTTGAGCAAATCTATCATTATCTGAAGAGAACACACACTGAACATTGTTCTCTTGCATCGCGAGACGAAAACCACCAATTCCACAGAATAAATCTATGCCCTTATAGTTTTTCTTATTTCCCACGAAAAAGCCCTCTCTTCGTTTTCGAAAAGGGGGCGTGGAAGAGATGTGTTTAACCAAGGCCTAGCACAGCCCACATCAGACAACAATCCATCAGTCCACGCCCTGTTGAGCGCAAACATCCAGTTGCTTGTCCGACCGATGTGTTCTACAGTGTGCTAATTCTGGTTAATCAGTCAATCAAGGATGCCAAAGACTCAATATTTCCTTATCGGTTGTTCATTTCATTTGCAATCTCTCTTTCAGCAAGTCACAGCCTAACTCATATACCTTATCCTCATCGCCACAAGCCTCAAAAGCCTCACCCATCAAACGGTTGTAGAGTTCAGCTTGTTCGTCATTCATACTTCGCTCTCCCGTCGTGGAATCAATATACTCCTTGAAATCGTCGTCGGGATGGAAGTTGATGTCAAGGTCAAAGACGATGTGTCGGAAGAAGTCTTTCACCTCTTCGACAGTGGTAATGTGTGAATCGCGTGTGTACTTAGCCATTGCGATTGAACGTTGTCCGCAAGCACCCAAAGCGAACGGGTTAATAACTATGGCTGACTACAAAACAAAAAGCGTGGGTGCTTGACTTCTGCCTGTTTGCCATTCGAGGTCTTAGGAAACCTATGCAGTAAACAAGCAGAGAAAACATCCACGCTAGAGGTATATTAAACCCGAAAAGTGTGCATGAGGGATTACGCCCTCTGCACACCTCGGGAATGTATATACACACCCGTGGCGTTTGCTCTCACTATGCTTTTGACTGCATATTCGGAATTTCCTAAGTTTCGAATGGCCAAAAACAAAGCGTCAGTAACGCCTTTAATTATGTAGTGTTGTGGCACTCGATGTGCTACAACGCCGCAAAGATAGAAAAAAAAGACAAAGAAAAGTTATCCCGCTCAATAAAACACGCCACAGACCAAAGTAAGGTATTCAGGGATGCGGCCGTCGTGGCTCCACTTGATTTCGAGTCCAATAAGGTCGCTGGCGGTCTAAAAGCATTGGACAATAGTAACGGAAAGGAACAAAAAAAAGACTCTCGGACGTGCCGAGAATCTTTTTTCTAACCGATTGTCATTCAGTCGATAAATCAATATTCATCCTCGTTGAAAAAGAAGTCGTCCTTCGAAGGATAGTCTGGCCAGAGGTCTTCGATGCGTTCGTATATCTCACCTTCGTCTTCGATTTCCTGAAGATTCTCAATGATTTCTTCTTGCGCGCCCGTACGCAAGGCCCAATCCAACAATTCATCACGGGTGGCAGGCCACGGGGCGTCTTCCAATTTTGAGGCTAATTCTAGTGTCCAATACATTGTATTTTCGTTTTTTGTTTTACTCTTTTTTGAGGGCGCAAAAGTACAAGTATTTTTGGAACTAGCAAGGGCTTTTTTGTAAAAATAACAATTTTTTATTTATTTGATTCCCAGTTATTTTCGTCAATTTTGTCTAAAAAACCAAAAAACCTAGCCAAAACAAAGAAATAATCCGACAATCGATTCAGGTATTTCAAATCAAGCGCATCCACTGGATGTTGGGCTGCCAAACGCCAGCCCTGACGCTCGGCACGACGGCATACCGTACGGCACACATGGGCATGGCTCGCCTTGAGATTGCCTCCAGGGATGACAAAGCTCCTCAACTCGGGCAGTTGCTCGTTCATCACGTCGATTTCGTGCTCAAGGAAGGCAACATCATCAGCAGTCAACACGGGGATCATCTTCTTGACCTCGGAGTTTTCATCCAAGGCAAAGTGCGACTCGATGGTAAACAACTTGTTTTGCACAATGTCCAACACGGTCTTCATCTCAGTGGTGACGCCTTCCTGGTCGTAAAGCACGCCTATGAAAGCACTCAGCTCATCGACAGTACCGTAGGCCTCTACTCTATCGTCATATTTCGCGACGCGCAAGCCACCAATCAACGAGGTCTTGCCTTCGTCGCCAGTTTTGGTATAAGTGATATTCTTCATTCAAAATTTAAAATTCTAAGATTCAAAATTCAGCATTCAGCATTCAGCATTAATATTTAAGTACAAAATCTTGTTTCTCAATGCCTTCGCGGAAGAAAACAATGCCCACGGAATACAAATCCATACTCAAGGTGACATCCTCGTCGGCAATGATGGCCTCCCAAGCTTCCTCTGTGCGACCCGAATGATGGATGCCCTCAAAAATGAGCACCGTCTCCTCGTTGGCTTGCGCGTATGCTTCCTCAAGTTTGTTCCAAGTGTCCTCACCAAAGTCATTTAACCCAAAAAACACATAATCGAGACTCAGCCGCTCCAATTGTTCCTGCTCAGGCTTGTCACGACGCAACAGATTGACATTGACCACACCCATCGAGTTCATGGTATCAAGGAAGTCGGCCGAGTGGTCGAGATAGACCTTGGTTTGCAAGTTACCTAAAGCCAGTGCCGTAGTATTGAGTGCTGAGAGTGTGCCAAACGACACCACAGCCTCGGGCTCAAGATAGTTAACCAAACGATAGAGCAACCGTGCTTCTTTTCGGCGCGAACGTGTGGCATATCGCTTTCCGTCCAACAAGCGACTGATTCTCAACATGGTATCATAATCGATATTGGGACCTTTGTCGTACAAAACCTTGGTCATAAAGTCATACACAAAGGGTGAATGCACCTTATATTTGCTCTTGCGTCGGAACAAGTATTTCAGATAACTCGTCACCATAACTCAATCGTATTGAACCTTTTGCAGATAAAACACCGAGCGCTTGGCTTGGGGTTGCGTGCTGTTTTGGATGATTTGCGAACCATAGATAAGAAAACGATTGCCATACCATTGAGCCATCTGAGCGAAATACTCGTCCTCCACAAAGTCGCCGCCATGGGTTGGAGCCAACTTCTCGCTCTGTTGGTTCATCAGGACTTGGGCGTCTTTGTCGAAAGCGGTGTATCTCAGGTTGTTATGGTAAGGCGAAGCCACCACCAATTCATCGTAGCAAACGCCTTCAGAAGCATGGGGAAAGAGGTCGTATGTAAGCTCATTATCGAACTTCACCGACTGTTGCCATTTCAAATTGCCTTCATGGTCGAAGGCCAACAGTACCTCGCTGAAGAAGTCGTAACCGTCGAAGATGGTGTAGGTGTAAGGATAGCCGCCATAATATCCGTAATAGCCATAGCTCATGCGGGTCTCGGTATGGTAATAAGGCATGAAGGCCTCAACAGCGAACACGGTCAAATCACCGAAATCGGTCAGGCGCGGAGTCAGAAACTGGAAGGCGACCTCAGATTTCGCTGCTTTTTGGTTTTTACTGAGTTTCAGCTTCTCTTCACGCAGGCGCACACGGTCGGAAGAGGTCAAGGCATGTTCGATCTCAGGCATGTCCTTGAAGAGGTAAACATGGTTTTCGGGCGTTCCACCAGCGAAACGCATCCAAACAACGCCAACGCTTTCCTTGTCGAAATTCTCGGTCACGCCTTCCAGACTAACCTTACGTCCTGTTTCGCGCTCCAAGGTGCCGATAACGACAAGGTTTCGGGTTTCATCGAAACGAAACACCATGCGACCCAGAGCGGCATTGGCAATATTGTCGTAACGATAGCTTCCTTGAAGATTGCCATTCGCCGAAAACACTTTAAACGAGGTGGATACGAAATGCTTGTTTTCATATTCCTTGGCCGCCACCACGAAACAACGTTCCTTGGGGAAAGCCTCGGTCTGGAACAAAACAAAGCTGCCCGAAGAAGGCGTCACAGTGCGGTAAGAATTGTTGCCCAAGTCATAAAAATACAGAACACCATTGCCACTTTTGTTATTGAGCGCCATCATCATCGTGCCGCCGACCACATCCACCGACAAAGGCACTGACTTCTCAGGCCATTTGTTCCAAAAGGTTTGGTAACTTTTTTCCTCCCGATTGAAGCTCACAACAAGGAAATCAAGCGTGTCTGCCGCTTTTTTGTTGCCGTCATTGGCAAAGAGGAAGGCGGCATGATGGCCGTCGCTATCAGCATCGATGAATTTGAGTTTGTCGGGTAAGGGAATCAAGTCGCTGCGGGTCTCATAGAGGCTGCTGTCGAGGCAAGCGAAGTTCCACAGGCGGTGCTTCTGCTTGTCGGTCTTGTCGGTCTCATAGACCACGATGCCTTCAGCGTCGCCTAGGGTCTGGAAATGGCAGCCCTGCTCCTTACTCCAACGGTTCACCTCATAACGCACAGGCTCCACCTGCTGGGCTGAGGCCCAGTTTACGATGAGAAGGAGTGCTATGAGGAGGAGTTTTTTCATCTTGTCGTCGCTTTGCGTCATTGCGAGGAACAAAGCAATCCAGACAATTATGTTGCTTCTCTGGATTGCTTCGTCGTTCCTCCTCGCAATGACGCTAAGCGTCTGTATTAGAACTTCACAAACTTCGAAACTGCCGTAGTGCCGTCGGCAAAGCGGAAGTTGACGAAATAAACGCCGTTCACCAGTTCGTTGACATCGAGTTGGGCTTGGCCGGCAGCCACAGTCGTCTCGCTCACTTTGCGGCCCGTCATGTCGAAGACGCTGACTTGGGCATCGCTTTCGAGGTTGAACGAAACCAGCTCGCGGGCAGGATTGGGATAGAGACCAATCATCGTTTTGTTTTCAGCGACGCCAACCATGTCTTTACCTGTCACTGTCACGTAGTCGATTTCCCACGAAGCAGCAGCAGTGTCATTGCTGGTATAGACGAAAGCGATGTAGAAGCTGTGATTGTGAACATCCTCTGAAACATCGTATGCGCCAGACTCAACCCATTCGTAGTTACCCGTCGAAAAGTCGAAGGCATCTGTGATGTCTTCCCATTCGAAATCACTGGGGTCGCTGTTGCCGTCATAATCGGTAGAGATAGCCACACGCAGCGGGTCGCCTTCATACTTCATGGCCGTGCTGAATTCAACCCAAATCTCGTTAAAGCTTATTCCATTCGAAATCTCGACAAAGGCAATCAGCCAGTCTTCGTTTTGATGGGCAGCACCATCAGCATAGCCATTCATGTTGGCGTATGTTGTACCTTGATGGGTGCCTTGGTGCCATTCCTGATCGCCATAGGCATTGTAAGCCATGAACACGCCGAGATCTTCATCGAAGTCTTCGTGAAGCAAGGCATACACCTCTTCTGTGGTGACGGTTGCAGTAGGATAGTTACCATCGGTCTTGTAGTCAATGTTGGCACCGCTGTTGGTGTAGGGGAAGATGGCGAAATGATATGTGGTGTTAGCCTGTAAGCCTTCGAAGATGACGCCATTGATGCCATAAGGCACATTCTTGGCGAGGTCGCTATCGGCAACAGGTGTGCCGTCGACAGGAACAGTAATGTTGCCTGTAGAGGCTACAACCAAATACTTGGAAGGCAATTGAGCTCCCGTGGCATCCTGCCATACGAGATAGGCGTCCATGCCATCTGCCATACCAGTGAATTGGGTCGGATAGTTGCTCGGCTCCGGATCAGGAGTGGAGCCACCGCCAGCTTTGTAGAAACTGACACGCGTGTCGATATTGGAAGATTCAGCATAGCAGCTGAACAAAGGAGCGTTGTTTTGTGTATTGGGGTTGAAACGCATGTTATTGCGCTCGTTTTCACCTTGTGCAACGACCTCGGCTGTGCCATCGGCATTGAAGGTGATGCTCCATTGTCCGTTGGCATCAAGCGTGGTTTGCGTCTTTAGGTTGTTACTGCTACTGCTTGCTGCATACAGATAGCCACCTTTGGCCTCATCAAAGAGAGTCCAAGCTCCAGCATTGCCACCGAGGGTGAACTCGAACTCACCATTTTCGCTCACAACCACAGCATGACGATTGTTTGACTTCTGGTAGCCCATAGCAAGAACGCCCAAATCGTCGTAGTGGGCCACTATGAGATAGTTGGCTCCAGCCTCAAGACCCGAGGCGGAGGTGACCTTTGTGTAGGTCGTTTGGGCAAAGCCGCTCACCGAAAGGAGCAGCATGGCCACTAATGAGAATAAAACTTTTTTCATTTTCGTTTGATTTTATGTTTGACAAATAGTTTGATTTCAGTTATTTAACTACGAATTACACGGATACGACAAATTGTTCCGAAGAATTTGGGACGTAAGCGTCCGAATGGATACGAATGAGATTCAGCGATTGGCTAATTCGTATGCATCCGCAACCTTGGTTGCCAAATTCTGGATGATATTCGTTTAATTCGTTCCATTCGTAGTTCCTTTCGTTATAAATCCAATGTCTCAACTTGCTCGACGGCCTTGATCTCGGGGATGACTTTCTTCATCACAGATTCAATGCCGTTTTTGAGCGTTGACCGGCTATGTGGGCAGTTGCCGCAAGCACCCGTAAGCTCTACAATGACGGTGTTGTCATCGGTGAGTTCCACGAAGTTGACGTCGCCGCCGTCCTGCTGGAGGTAGGGACGCACTTGCTCGAGGACGTTTTTGACTTTGCGTAATATTGATTCTCTATCCATAATCTATCGTATTGTATTGGTAGAGACGCGATTAATCGCGTCTCTACAAGGATTATCCATTATTAATGATGGCTTGTGCGATTTGGTCGAAGGCCTTAGTGACCGGTGATTCACCATCCAAGGCAAGAGGCGTACCGGCATCACCACATTCGGCAATCTTCTCTGTAATCGGTATTTGACCTAGAAGCGGCACTCCGAGTTGGTCGGCAAATTCCTTGCCTGTCTCCTTGCCAAAGATGTAGTATTTCTTCTCTGGCATGTCGGAAGGCGTGAAGTAGGCCATGTTTTCCACCAAACCATAGATCGGGATTTGCAAAGCCTCTTCCTTGAACATCATGGCAGCGCGAAGCACATCAGCGAAGGCCACTTTCTGTGGCGTCGTCACAATAAGGGCACCCGACACGTTATATTGTTGCGCCAAAGTCAGCTGGATGTCGCCCGTCCCTGGAGGCATGTCGACGACCATCCAATCCAACTCACCCCAAAGAGTATCGTTCATCAGCTGGTTCAAGGCGCTGGTGGCCATGGGGCCACGCCAGATGAGCGGTCGGTCGGCATCGACGAAGCTGCCAATGCTCATCAGTTTGATGCTGTATTTTTCGATGGGCACCATCACCGTCTTGCCGTCTTTCTCGAAAGCAGAGGGTTGTTCGTTACCCAAGCCGAACATCATCGGAACAGAAGGGCCATAGATGTCGGCATCAATCAAGCCAACGCGCTGGTTGGCACGCGCCAAAGCGATGGCTAAATTAGCCGCCACCGTCGACTTGCCTACACCACCCTTACCCGAAGCCACAGCAATGATGTGCTTCACCTTCGAAAGGGCCGTCTTCTCCTCAACCACCTTGATTTCGATGTCGACATCGCCAAACACCTCAGTCAACGTGCGCTTGGCGCCATTCACCAAGATGTCGTTCTTTGGGTCGTTGGCATGTTCCATGACAAGGTCAAAACGAATGGCATTGTCTCTAACCATCAGGTTTTCAACCATATTCAAAGCGATGATATTATCTCCCTTAGGAAAATAAATGACGTCTTTTAAGACTTCCTGTACGTTTTCTTTATTTAGCATGATTTTAAATAATTATCGCTGCAAAGGTAATAAATAGTTTAGAGTTGAGGGTTGAGAGTTGAGAGTTTTTTTGATTAATGTTCAATGGTGATACGCTTGGAAACAATACCATTCTCCGTTTTGATGCGCAACAGATAGATACCCTCGGGTGCATTTCTCAGATCAACAGCCGTTTGATTCCCTGCGGCTCTCTGCTGCAGAATGCACTGACCCAGGGTGTTGTAAACTGAAACGGCCACCATGTCCTCTGCTTCGATATTGACGAGATTCTTAGTTGGATTGGGATAGACCTTCACCTTTGCCTCATTCTCATCCACTCCAGTGGGCGAAAAATAGACGTGCAGCTCAAAGACATTATCATAATAGTGGCGATTGGCAGGGGCTGAGGTGCAGTCCAAATCGCGATAATAGGCATAGAGTCGATAATAATAGTCGCCTTCTTCAACAAGGGAATTGTCAGTATGTTTGACCGATCCCGCTCCCAGCAACTTAATGCGACGGTACTCGCCATCACCATCTTTCCGATAGAGGTAATAGCCTGCAAGGCCAGCTGCTGGCGACGGTTTCTCCCATGTCAGCATGACTTTGAAATCTTCATTATACTGAAAGTCCAAGTTGCGAGGCGGATAGCAGGGCCCGGCCGTGGCACACGACTCATTGGAGTAGTCACCACTATCGCCACCTTCGCAAAGCACACCTACCTGATAGCAATGACCGCCTAGTGCCTCTGGCTCGTCCAAAAAAACATTACCTTCCTGAACGAGACGGTACAACAAGCCATCGCGGTAGATATTGTAACCATAGCCAGGATTTTCAACAGCATCCCAAGTAAGCAGGATGGCATCATCTTGAGGTGTGGCGACCAAATTCTGAGGAATTTCACAAGTCACTTCATTGCCACAGCTATTGTTGGTCTCAAAGAAAACACCTTCAGGTAGATCGTCAGATGAGCCCGAATAGGAATAAACACTCTGTCCGTTTGCGTCCTTGATGATAAAAGACATCTGGTTGACCGATTCTTCCGGCGCCGACCAGCCAAAGCTCACGCGACCCAAGGGCAATGCGGGCTCCACCTGAACTGCGGTTGCCGAGGTTGTGGTCATGCTCGTGATTTCGCGACCCGTAGGTGAATACACCATAATGTTGCCCCCCTTCCAACCTTGATAATCATTGGAAGTCATAATAACTCGCCAGTTGCAAGAAGGTCCCACCGTGACTTTCATGACATTGGCATGCTTCCCGATACGGCCATTAGCAACGACATAAACTGCATAATGAAACACATCATAACGCGGTACATTAGCATCCTCATATTCAAGCTCTGTGCCCGGGGTAACATTAGTAAAAGTCGCGATGATTTCATTGTCGCGCAAAACAACAACCTGCTCGATGGCATCCAATGCTGTGCCGTCAAGGGTTGCAGTAGGATTGGTCCAGTTGAGACGCACCTTAAGTTCGGTATCGGATACAGGAGCAGCGGTGAAACCGGTAGGAAGTGAGGGCGTTTGGTTGTAGACCTCGGAAGGAACAAAATTGAACATGGCATCAGCGGGATGCGTATAGGGAGCATCGTCGATGAGATACCATCCGTCGGAACTGCCACCCCAACCTAAGTTGAAGTGGAACATGTCGAAATCGTCGTAGCCGTCGCAAACAAAGGCATGGCAACCGCCATCTTGGCAACCGCCATAATACATCGGCCAGCCCATGTCGAACTGCTCACGCACCATGGCCTTCCAGGTCTCGGTATTAAAGTCATTACGGCGGAGCTGCACAACGGCATCGCAATAGTTGAAATAGTCATGCATGACACCCGGAATGGGGCCCGAGGCACCACCGCTACCATCAGGGCCATAGCCCATGTCGATGGTGACACCACAGTGGAAACACAAAGTCCCCGTGGCCAACTTTTCGGCTTCGGAAGAATTGTTCTTCAACTCATTGGGCATGTTATCCCAATCGTAGAAGGTGTTGCCAAAGTCGGCGCAAATCTGACCGTAAGTCTCATGGGTATAGCAATGGCTGCCAATGCCTTGGGAAGGATAAGCCCAAAAGCGCATCAGCTGTGACATGGCCGTGGCAAGACAACCAACGATGGCATGGCCACCCGAGCCTGCGGGGTCGTCGGGACAACAATAGTTGTAGGGATAGGACTGATCCCATTTGGTCTGGCAGAAATAACCCGTTCCGCGACTATGCCGTGAAATCAGCCTTCCATGCTGAAGCACGGAGTTCCATTCCGCAGCCACATCAGGCGTGGCGACAGCATCACGCAATTGTAGCACACACTCAGCTACACCGTCCAAGTAATAGTCCAATGCAGGCGGGATATTCGTGGCATCAAACACCGACTCATCGGAATAACCAATGATGGGACGGTGGGCATCATCGCCAGCGACGATGACGAAACCATGTCCTCCAATGTTATAGACATAGAACGCATCGTCGGTTCCCGTGAATACGAGCTCTGGAAGGTCGCGCTCGGCAGCGAATTGCGTCGTGGAGAATTTTTGTGCAGCAGCGAAAGCAAGACTGCGGTCGATGGGTTTGGCTTGAAGCGTTATTACACTGACAATCAGTATAAAAACAAACAAAAAAGGTTTTTTCATTTTCAGGACAATCTTTGTATTTGCCTGCAAATGTAATATTATTCTTTCAAAAAAGCCGCCACTGCTGAATTAAAAGCCTCATAATTCTTATTGGCTACAAAATGGTCGCCTTCGAGGATAGTCAGCCTCGCATTGGGCAAGCTCTTGTATATAAATCGTGTATGCTTGTCCTTAATCATATCTTTTGTACCAGCCACGACCAAAACGGGCATCTTTAATTGAGCCAATTGCGACGGGTCAATATGCGGCTCATTGACCATCAAGCCAAGCATTTCGGCATTTTTTTTGGCTTCCTCGGACTTTTTCGCAAACATTTTTGCAATATGATAGCCGATTTCGATAGGCCATTGATAAAGGGCTTTCACACCCGAAGGGAAGAGGTTGGCGCCGTCAATAATCATCTTCTCCACTCGGTCGGGGTATTTTAAGGCAAAGGTCAACGCAATGTTGCCGCCATCGGAAAACCCTAAAAGGATGGCCTGATCGATACCATTCTCATCCATGAAGTCATGCAAATCCTCGGCAAACTGGACAATGGTGAAAGGCTTTTCGCCTCG
Organism: uncultured Bacteroidia bacterium; assembly: GCA_902767725.1. Classification (GTDB taxonomy): domain Bacteria; phylum Bacteroidota; class Bacteroidia; order Bacteroidales; family F082; genus Limimorpha. The sequence goes on from CACXIM010000045.1 coordinate 35,615, forward strand.
CGGTGACTGCCCATGACCACGTGTATCTATGGCAATGACGCGATAATCCGCTGAAAAACAATCTATTTGATGCTCAAAATAGCTACCATCCTCCCCATTGCCGTGGAGGAGGATGAGCGGCTTGCCTCGACCTTTTTCAACAAAATGAAGAGAAATGCCGGTCGAAAAGCTCATACTTTGTTAGATGAAGAAACCGTCCAGACTACCATCCACTAAAAGCAAAAATGTTCCGACCGACACTAATATCGTCCAAATCACTGAACCTATGATGCCCAGGATCTTGGCAACGGTCAGTTTTGAGGTGCCAGAATATGCACTGAAATTGCCCTTTATTTTATTCCAGCCCACTATACCAAGCGCCATACCCACGATACTCACCGCCAGACCGGTAATTGCCATCATACCGAAAAATGGATACAAATCCTCATTTTCGCTTGCTATTACGAACAACAATAACAACAGCCCCATTCCAATGATGCTGCAAACCATCGCCCCAGTGCCAAAAGGTGCCTTCATCTTTGGTCCTTGGGAATAGGTAGGAGTCTGATACGGAGCATTTTCTGCAATGTGAGTGGGGCGTTCTATCTTACCGCCGCAATGCCCACAAAACCTACTGCCGGCTTCAATAACGCTTCCACAATAAGGGCATTTTTCCTTTGTCGAAGTCGAGGAAGCAATGTTATTATCATACATTTCATTCATGATTTTATATTTTAATGACGTTATTATTCGCCTGCAAATATAGGAATTATTCTTTTAGACCTACAAAAGGCCCTATTTTATTTCATCCATCCAAGACGTTCCTCTTCCGAAAACTTTTCTATCGCATACCTTAACATAGTGCGTGGCATAGTTTTATAACGCGTTGACAACCAGTTTTTCAAACGTGGCTCATCGCGTTTGCCCGCTTCGCGGAGGAGCCAACCAACAGCCTTCTGCAAAAGGTCGTGTAAAGGTTGCGGCTTGGCCAAAAAAAGCTCAGCGATGGCGTAGGTGTCATCCAATTGTCCGTGACGAAGAAACTGCATGGTGCTCACCATGCCAATACGCTGCTCCCAAATCGTCTTACCGTCGCGGGCAAGATCGTAAAGCATCGTTCTGTCCTTGTCCAAAAGCCAGGTACCGAGCAATTCGTAACACGACAAGTCTACCAAATCCCAATTGTTAATGAAATCGGTATGGGCAAGATAGAAATCGACACAACGTTTTTGCAATGTAACATCTTTCTTGGCATGTTTGTAGATTTGTACCAAAGTGAGCAGGGTTGCCAAACGAACTTCATGGTATTCGGAACGAATGCATCCCTCCAAGTCGTCGAAAGAAGTCTCTGCCCAACATTGTTTCACCACTTCGCGAGTCACAGGCACCTTAATGCCCAAAAATTTGTCACCTTCGCCATACTGCCCCTTCCCCGTTTTGAAGAAACGCGAAAGGTTGACGGCCTGTCCAGGATCTTGGCGCGATAGAATTTCTTTATACAGTTTGCAATTCATCATTTTTATTGAAGACTTGCCTAAGAAAATTAAGGTTGCAAATTTAGAAAGTTTTTCCGTAAAACGTCCTGTATAACACGATTTTTCATTATTTTTGCACCCAGAATGAACTAATCTTAAATAATAGATGAAAAAGCTTTCCATCCTCCTTTTCTTGGCCTTGAGCGCACTGTTTGCCATGGCCCAAAACGGCCGCATCGACCTGCGCAGCACCTCCTCGGCCGAAATCACGCATAGCGACTTCAACTCGCTCCGCGCCACTTTCAACTACGGCTCCATCGAGAGCATAGAAGTTGCCACCGAGAGAGGCACCTTCTCTGAGATCGCCATCGAAGGCACCTACGCCTCTGGCGAAATAGGCACCCCCCAACTGCCTGCCTCACACCAACTTTTGGCCGTGCCTTTCGGTGCCACGCCAAGTGTCAACGTCATCAACTATTCAACTACGGATTACAGCCTTTCCGACTACGGCATCAACACCATCCTGCCTCATCAGCCTTCGGTCCGCAAAGACCAAAGACCTGAAGACGTTGAGTTCGTCTACAATGCCGCAGCCTACCAAACCCGCAGCCTCGCCACAGCTCCCCAAGCCAGCATCGAGATGCAAGGCACCTTGCGTGGCGTTCAAGTCGGCTCATTGGTCATCAACCCTGTGAGCTACAATGCCGCCTCCAACACCTTGCGTGTGTTCAACAACATCGAGGTGGAAGTGCGTTTCGATGGTGCCGACCAAGCTGAGACCGAGCGTATGCTGCTCAACACCTACAGCCCTTATTTCGACATCGTTTACAAGCAATTCTTCAACTACCGCCAGATCATGGACGTGTATGACGACCACCCGGACCTGATGGCCTACCCTGTCAACATGATTGTGGTGACGCCTGAAGACTACATCAGCACCCTTCAGCCTTGGCTCAACTGGAAGACCCAAAAGGGCTTCTACATCAACGTGGTGACTACCGCACAGGCAGGAGGCAACTACAATGCCATCAAGAGCTATGTGCAGAACCTCTACAACACTGGCGTCAGCCAAGGCAACACCCCCACCTTCCTCGTCCTTGTTGGCGACGTTGCCCAAGTGCCCAACACCATGGGAACTTCCACACAAAAAGTCACTGACCTCTATTACGGTTCCGTCGATGGCGACTACTTCCCTGACATGTTCTATAGTCGCATGTCGGCCGAGAACACCAACCAACTCACCGCCATCATCAACAAGATCCTGCAATACGAGCAGTACACAATGCCCGACCCGAGCTATCTGAACAACGTCACCCTAATTGCGGGTTGGGACTCCTATTGGACTCCCCGCGTCGGTGCCCCTACCATCAACTACGCCACCACCTATTATTATAATACTGAACATGGCTTCAACGAAGTGCATTCTCACGTCAACCAAAGCCAATATCCCGGCTGCTACAATGCTTTGAACACGGGTGTTGGCTTCGTCAACTACACCGCTCACGGCGATAACAACATGTGGTATCAGCCCCAACTCAACAATACCGGCGTCAACCAGCTGACCAACATCGACAAATATTTCCTTGCCATGGGTAACTGCTGTCTGTCAGGCAATTTCGGACATAGCTCCGCCTGTTTCGGCGAAGCCATGATTCGTGCCGAGAACAAAGCCGCCTATTCCTACATCGGCTCGTGCCCTAACACCTATTGGTATGAAGACTACTACTTCGGCGTAGGTGCCACCAACGTTTTTAACCAAACCCCAAGCTTAACAAACTCAGCAACTGGTGTTTACGATGGCATTTGGATGGACGACACATACAACACCGTTTCTTCCATCGTATTCCTGGGCAACCTCGCGGTTTGTTATGCTCATGCAGGCAACTACCAGACCAGTGGTGGCATAAATCCCATTTATTATTGGCAAGCCTACCATGTGCTCGGTGACGCTTCCATCATGCCTTACCGTGTGCAACCCACAGCCAACAACGTCAGCCACGCCAGCACCTTCCCCGCTGGAGCCACTTATTTCCAAGTGAACGCCCAAGAAGGATCGTATGTGGCCATCTCACAAAACAACACACTGAAAGGCGTTGCTTTGGTGCCTGCCTCGGGCTCGGTCAACGTGCCAGTGAGTGGCGTCACCGCTGGTCAGGTGAGAATCGTGGTCACCAAACCGCAGCGCCAACCTTACATCCACGACCTCACCGTGGGCAACCCGCAGACCTACACCATCAACGTGTCGGCCAACCCGAGCAATGCCGGTAGTGTCAGTGGCGGTGGCACCTATAACGAAGGCACTTTCTGCTCACTCATGGCCACACCTGCTGACGGATATGAATTCGTCAACTGGACCGAAGGCGGAAATGTGGTCTCCACCAGCGCCAGCTACACCTTTATGGTGACGGGCAACCGCACTTTGGTGGCTAACTTCCAAGAGCAAATCGTGTACTACAGTATCCGCGTTTCGTCCAGCCCCTTCGGTGCAGGCACCGTGACGGGTGGTGGGGCTTACCCACAAGGCGAATCTTGCACCGTGTCGGCCACAGCCAACGAGGGTTTCACTTTCTCCAATTGGACCGAAGCTGGCAATGTGGTTTCTACCAATGCCAATTACACTTTCACCGTGACTAGTGGCCGCAACTTGGTCGCCAACTTCGTATCAGGAACGCAGTCTTACACCATCAGTGTGTCGGCCAACCCCGACAATGCTGGTACGGTTACTGGCGGAGGTACTTACGAAGAGGGTACATCATGCACCGTAACCGCTACGCCCAACCAAAGATACCTTTTCGTCAACTGGACTGAAAACGGTGTCGAGGTATCTACCGAGCAAAGCTACACCTTTACCGTCACAGCCGACCGCACTTTGGTGGCTAACTTCGGAATGCCTATGATTGAAATCACTGCCTCGGTCGCCCCAGAAGAAGCAGCAAGCGTCAGTGGAGCTGGCACTTACAATTATGGCGAGGAAGTCACCTTGATTCTCACCCGAAATGAAGACTGGGCCTTCCAAAACTGGACCGAGGACGGCATTGTTGTTTCCAACGAAATGACATACACCTTCATCGCCACTGAAAACCGCAATCTTGTGGCCCACTTCGAATACACCGAAGGCGTTGGCGAACAAAGCGGCAGCCAGACCTTAATCTACCCCAACCCCGTCAGCAACAAACTGACCGTGGAAAGCCAAGAGGCGCTTGGCACCGTGGAGATCTATAACCTCATGGGGGCAAAGGTTTACAGCCAAAAGGGCTGCGGCAACAAGGTGGAAATTAACACTGCCGACCTGCCTTCAGGCGTCTATTTCATTCGCATGACATCCAATAAGGTTTCAGAAACCAGAAGGTTTGTGAAAGAATAAAAAATGTAGAGACGGTGTGCACACCGTCTCTACCGATTACCATTGTAGAGACGCGCCATGGCACGTCTCTACTGTTTTTATTCTATCCAATAAACGTAATTCTCCTTGCGTGGAGCAGCCATGGGATAGTCGCCCTTCACATAGCCCAACACGCAGTTGCCGATGCCTACGTACCGCTCTGGGTCAATACCATTCGCCTTCAACAATTCCTTGCCTTCATCGATCATGAAGACCTCGCGGGCACGATGCACCCAGCAGCAACCCAAGCCTTTGGCATGGGCAGCATTGAGCAAGTTACCCATCACAAGGGCACCGTCTTCCCTCCAGGTATGCACAGTGCTGTCGGCTAAGACTACCAGCACCACAGGAGCGCCAAAGAAAGGGTCGAAATCGTCGCGACCGATGACAACAGAGTTGAGCCGACTCAACGTGTCGCGCACCTCACGGTTAGTAACGGCAAGAATGATGGCACTTTGGCGGTTTTTGCCCGAAGGAGCATTCATGCCGGCCACGAGGATGTCCTCAATCACTTCTTTGGGAGGCATTTCGTCGGTATAGCTGCGCACGCTGCGGCGTGTCATCAGGTCGTGAAGGGTAGTTTCCATAGTTTTTCTGTGTTTGAAGCAGCAAAGGTACACAATAATTTTGCAATTTTGCAGCCCGAAAACGGATTTAGATGCAAAAAGTCAAGAGATATGTTCTGCCCATCGCCATCGTCTTGGGGCTGCTGCTGCACGAATACTGTGCCGCCTTCAGCGTGGTGGTGCCTTACATCATCTTCACCATCATCCTGTTGACGTTCACCGCGGTCGACATCCGCAAACTGCGTTTCAAGCCCTTGTTCATTTGGATCATCCTCTTTCAAGTGGCGGTGAGCTTAGGCGGTTATGCCTTACTGAAGGCTTTGCATGTCAACGAGATCATCGCGGAGGGCATCCTTATCGGCGTACTCTGTCCCGTGGCTGCATCGGTGGCGGTGGTGAGCACCATGCTGGGTGCCGACCGCAACACGGTGACGTCGTTTACCGTCATCGGCAACCTGGTCGTCTCCATCGTGGCGCCCATCTATTTCTCATTCATCGGGGTAAACCAAGATTTGCCGTTCTTAACCTCGTTTTTACAGATTTTGAGGCGCATCGGGGTGGTCATCGGATTGCCTTTCTTTGTGGCCTTGGCCTTACAGCTCCTATGGCCAAAAGCCAACCACTTCATCAGCCGCTACAAGGGTCTCGCCTTCTATCTTTGGGCCGTGGCCTTGTTCCTGACCCTAGGTCAGACTATACACTTCATTTTCCTCAATGGTGAGGGCAACTGGCACAGCATCATCTGGCTCGGCGTCTCCGCTTTGCTGTTCTGCATCATACAGTTCGGATTGGGCAAATGGATTGGGCACAAATACGGCGACACCATCGCAGGCGGGCAACTCCTCGGACAAAAGAATTCGGCCATGGGCATCTGGATGGCCAATCATTTCCTTCATCCCTTGTCATCGGTCTATTTAGCCTTCTATTCCGTCTTCCAGAATCTGTTTAACAGCTGGCAGATCTGGTATTATGGACGCAGGGATAAAAAATCATAAGGGTGCTTCGACAAGCTCAGCAACCCTCCAAGATACTACAGCTGGTCGTAAGGCATGGTGAGTATCACGCGGCCCGCAGCTGGATCACCCGATTCCAAGCCTTTCTTAAACCAACGATAGCGTTGTTCTGAGGTGCCGTGGGTGAACGTTTCGGGGGTGACATAGCCCTGGCTCTTTTTCTGGATGTAGTCATCGCCTTTCTTGGGCATCATTTCCAAAGTCATCCTGATCTCGTCGTCGCTGACCGAGCCGAAGCGTTCTTTCTCGAAATGTGCCCAACAACCAGCGTAGTAGTCGGCCAAAAGCTCGATTCGCACCTCAGCCTGCAAATACTGTGTCGATTCGCGGCCATAGCGGTAGGCGGCCTCGCCCATCTTCGACATCTCATCGCGGAGATCCTCGACGTGATGCCCCACCTCATGGCCAATAATCTCAGCATACACCAAGTCACACACGTCGCCCTTAGCGCTATAGCGGCTGATCATCTCACTGATATCGATGTATACGGTACGGTCGGCGGGGCAATAGAACGGCCCAATGCATCGCGCCTTGCGTTGACCGCAGCCCGTGGTAACAGTGTCGGAATAGAGCACCAACCGTGGTTCGATATACTTGCCACCCACTTTCTCGAACTCTTCACTCCAAAAGTCCTCAGTGCTGGCCAAGAACTGGGCGCATTTGTCGGCAAGCTGGTCTTCCATTTTGCTCTCTACCACAGTCGTAGCGGTGTTTTGAACATCTTGCAGGATAGAGCCCACATCGGGTGCCTGCCCATTCAAAAACCAAGCAATCAAAGCGATGACAATACCGCCTATACCAATGCCACCGCCCACTTTGGCTGCGGTGCCGCCTTTTTTGCGACGGTCGTCAACATTGGTGCTCATTCTACGTCCATCCAGTTTCATATTATTCGTGTTTTTAATTTGATATGTTGACCGCGAGTTCCGCTTTTGCGGGATGAAGGCGAAACGCGAGACACGAGTGAAAAACCCCGTCGTCTCGCGTCTTTCAAAAACGTTTCAAAGATTACAGGCTATTGTAGGAAAGTGAGAAAGTGTCACCTTGACTGACGTCACCCGTGCGGATGCCTTTCTTCAGCCAACGCGAACGCTGTTCTGAGGTGCCATGCGTGAAGGTCTCGGGCATGGTGCGTCCGTAGGCCTGCTTTTGAAGGTAGTCGTCACCAATCTTGGCGGCTGCGTCGAGGGCTTCCTCGATGTCGCCGTCTTCAAGTGAGCCGAATCTCTTGTGGTCGTGATTGGCCCATACGCCGGCGAAGAAGTCGGCCTGCAACTCCAAGCGTACCGTGAGTTGGTTGGCTTCGGGTGAGTTCTGGCCGTATTCGGCTCTCTTTTGATGTACGGGACCCAAGATGCCCAGCTGGTTTTGCACGTGATGGCCTACTTCATGGGCAATGACGTATGCGTAGGCGAAGTCGCCATCGGCACCAATCTCACGTTTCATGTTCTTGAAAAACTCAAGGTCAAGATATACGGTCTCGTCGGCTGAGCAATAGAAAGGGCCACTGGCCGATGTGGCATTGCCGCAGCCTGACCTGACAGCATCAGAAAAGATATACAAACGAGGTGGTTGATAGGTCTTGCCCATCTTCTTGAATTCCTCAGTCCAACAATCTTCAGTACCAGCCAAGATTTGACTACAGAACACCATTAATAGGCTATCCTCTTCAGTTTGAGGGACGTTTTCGGAAACCGTCGTTCCTTCACCCAAGAACGAGCCGAACATGCTTGGGTCGGGGGCCCGTCCAGTCAAGAAATAAATAACTACAGCTATAAGAATACCGCCCAAGCCAATACCACCAGCTTTCACGGCACCGCCACCGCCGCGGCCATCAACCACGTTGGAGCTTTGTCTTCTACCATCCATTTTCATAATACAAACATTTTTAGGGGTTAATAATGGCACAAAAATACACAAAAAAGGACACCCGCGAGTTACGGGTGTCCTTTTTTTTCACAAAGGCTGTGATTTTCATTACTTCTTAACGAAGCGCAAAGTGGAATTGCCGCAACGCAGCAAGTAGAGACCATCGCTCAGCTCGCTAATGCCGATCTCCTCATTGGCGTTGGCGTTGACCACCTTCACCAAGGCACCCATCGCGTTGTAGATCCTCACCTCACTATTCGCTTCTATTCCTTCGAGGCGCACGTAATCGTTGGCCGGATTGGGATAGAGCACCATCAAGCGCCCTTCGTTCTCATCCACACCCGTGCCCTTAAAGAAGGCCACGAAGGTCATGTCGCTGTTCACGACAACCGTACGCGGATTATCGGTGACGTTGTCGCTCCACTTGTCGAACTCGAAGCCAGGATTGGGGATGGCTGCCAAGGTTGCTATTGCACCAGCCGTGTACGTACCGTTGCCGACCACGCTGCCTTGGGCGTTGTCGCACAACACGGTCAATATGAAGGTCGTAACGGCATTCGTCGAGAACTGGGCCCTATAGGTGGCATCCTGCGTCACTGTGATGGTGCGTGGGTTGTCGGCGTTGCCGTCGTCCCAACCTATAAAGTAGTAGCCACTGAAGGCCGTAGCGCCAATCGTGATGGAAGTGCCTTCAAGGAAGGTGCCGCCGCCTGTCACCGAACCCATGGTCGGGTTGGCCGACTCAACGGTGATGGTATAGTTCTGCAAGGCTGCGAACTTGGCCATGTAGGTAACATTGCCGTTCACAGTGATGGTGCGCGGGTTGTCGGTCACGTTGTCGTCCCAACTCACAAAACGGGCGCTGGGGCTCGGCGTGGCGCTGATTTGGATGACCGCACCCGCCGGGAAGGTACCGCCACCAGATACCGTGCCGAGAAGCGGATTCTCTGAAAGCACAGTCACCGTGTACATGGTACTGCCGCCCTGGGTGAAGATAGCGCTATAGGTTTCATCACCCGTCACCTCAACGGTGCGCATGGCGTTGGTGCTGCCATCGTTCCAACTGACGAAGGTGTAGCCC
>CACXIM010000046.1 GCA_902767725.1 uncultured Bacteroidia bacterium
CCCGACTTCAAAGTGGCGAAAAGACAGCAGCTGAAAATCACTTCGGGAGAGCAATTCTTCCAAAACGAGTTCCTCACCGACAAAGCCACGGGCAAAACTTACGGTCTTTTTGTGGAAGACGGGATGAGTTACATCGGCCTCTACGACCCCGAAGCGGGCACAGTCAGTATGGGACAAAAAGCCAGCAAGAAGATTTTTCCAAGAGTATTCAAGGTGCATAATGGCTATGCCTATAGTGTGTTTTTCGATTCGGGAAGCAATCGCGGGGTGATTAACCGGGTGAAGATAGAATAGGTTTTCGGGCACAACAATAAGGTTTTTATCTATATTTGCCCCGTCAAACCAATCAAATCCATTTCATCATGAAAAAACTATTCATCTGTATCACCATGGCAACCGTCACATTCGCCATGATGGCGTGCAACAACAACACACAAAACACTGACAACAAAGCAAACACAGAGAACACCGTCAGCACAACAGATGCCTCGGTTGAGTTGGGCAAAGCGTTTTTAGAGAACTTCTACCAAGGGTTGGAGGAAGTGTTTGACCAAGAGCAAGAGGAAGCCTATCAGCATGTATATAAACATGTTACCCCAAAAGCCAAGCAGTTTCTGATAGACCAATACGATTACGACTGTGATGGCGAATGCATGGCGATATGGCTCTTCCTTTATCAGGGAGGTGGTGATGTCATCGGCGAATGCCAGCGCACTATTGAACCGGTTGACGGGCTTTCGTACAGGGTTACCAATACCTATTATTATGAAGGTAAAAAAAGCTACGAATATCACGTGAAGCTTGGCCTTGTCAAAGACGCAGACACTTTCAAGATCGATTCCATCACCCCGGAAGGCGAAGAGTATTACGATTAACGAATCATGACTTCCTTATTCCGATTACGATACGACAGCCGCTGGGGAGAGGAATTGTTCCTCACGGGAAACAGCACAGAATTAGGCAATTGGAATCCAAACAAGGCCGTTCCGATGGAATATGTGGGGCCTGGGATTTGGTCGGTTTCCGTAGAGACGCACGGCCGTGCGTCTCTACAGACCACGGAATACAAATATTTCATCCGCGAAAAAGACCAAATCAGGTGGGAAGAAGGCCCCAACCGCATTTTGCCTGAAGGCAAAGACCGCACATGGGATTGGTTTGGCCTCACCGAAAGGCAGACGATGAAAGGCGTGGCCGTGCCGCTGTTCAGCCTGCGCACGGAGGATGATTTCGGCATAGGTGAATTTGCCGACCTGCCAAAACTGGGTGAATGGTGCGTTGCCAACGGCATGAAAACCATCCAAATCCTGCCCATCAACGATACGACGGCACATTTTGACTGGCACGATTCCTATCCTTATAATGCCATTTCGGCTTTTGCGCTGAACCCGATTTACCTCAATCTCCAGCAATTGGGCATTTTGGAAGACACGACCTTCAAAAGGATGCGGACAATGCTCAACAAGGAAGAATCGGTCAATTATCCCAAAGTGCTGAAAGCCAAATGGAAATACTTCCAAACCGCTTTCAATCAACAATGGGAATCGCTGAAAGCCACAGCGGGATTCGAACAGTTCGTCAAAGAAAACGAAGACTGGCTCCATGACTACGCCCAATATTGCGCCAAGCGTGATGGTAACGGCACAGAGATCCATCTCTTCCTTCAATACCACTGCGACAAGCAACTGCGTGAGGCCGACAAGGCCTTGCACGACAAGGGATTGCTGCTGAAGGGCGATATCCCCATCGGGGTGAATCCTTCGGGAGTGGACGTGAAATCGCATCCCGATTTGTTCAACCTTGACGTGCAAGTTGGTGCCCCGCCCGACGACTTCTCCGCCGAGGGACAAAACTGGGGCTTCCCGTCCTACAACTGGGAGACGATGGCCAAGGACGGCTACGCTTGGTGGCAACGCCGCCTGCAAGTGATGGCTCGTTATTTCGACGCCTACCGCATCGACCACATCTTGGGCTTTTTCCGGATCTGGGAAATCCCCAAGACTGCCAAGTCGGGTCTGCTTGGGCATTTCTCTCCCGCCCTGCCTTTGAGCAAAGAAGAAATCGAAGACTTCGGCTTCCAGTTCGTCAAAAGCAAGCATTTGAAGAAAGGCCTCGACACCCTTTTCATCTCTGCGCCGAACGAGAAAGACAAATACATCCCTCGCATTGAACTGCACAAGACCAAGTCGTACCAAGCCCTAAGTGAAGAACAAAAGCAAGCCATCGATGCCATATATGAGGACTTCTATTTCCATCGCCACAACGACTTCTGGAAACAGAAAGCTTTGGATAAACTGCCCGCTCTCATCAACGCAACCCCAATGATTGCCTGCGGCGAAGACCTTGGCATGATTCCCGCTTGCGTGCCTGAAGTGATGCAAGAATTGGGCATCATGAGCCTTGAGGTGCAACGCATGCCCAAGGTATTTGGCCACCCATTTGTGCAGACCGAAGACCTGCCTGAAAACTGTGTCTACACCACCGGCACCCATGACATGCCCACCCTACGCGGCTGGTTGGCCGAAGACCGTGTGCGTACCCGCCAGTTTCTCGACAGCCTCGACCTCGACGACCGCAAAGTCACCGCCAAGACCCTCAAGAAAATCATGGAAAAGCACCAGGACAGCCCCTCAAAATGGAACATCTACCCCCTGCAAGACCTCTTGGACTTGGACGAAAAGAATTGGTCACCCAATCCTGAGGACGACCAAATCAACGTTCCCGCCAACCCCAAGAATCAATGGAGGTGGCGGATGAAGATGAATTTGGAGACTTTATTGCCTCCAATCCGATAAAAAACCTTACCTTTGAAGCCCAAATTCAGACTACCATGAAATTCAAACCCTACAACCATACCGAAGAGGCGCTGAATGAGCGCATCCGACTCATCGTCAACGAAGAGAAGAAGCAAGGCAAAGAAAAGGAAGCCTTGAAGACCGTCTTCCAAAGCATCGACTTCACCACTTTGGAAGCCTTCGACAACGAAGCTAAGATCAAGGACTTCTGCGAAAAGGCCTTGGCCTTCCCGAAGCAGAAACCTCATTTGAGCGTACCCGCCATCTGCATCTATAGCCCATTTATCCGACAAGCCAAACAACAACTGGCGGGTAGCGGCATCCGTGTGGCTACGGTGGCCTGCTGCTTCCCCTCGGGACAGATGCCCTTCGACCTAAAAGTCAAGGAAGTGGAATACTGCGTCAACGAAGGTGCCGACGAAGTGGACATGGTCATCTCGCGCGGCACGTTCCTGGCGGGAAAATACGATGAGGTCTTCGACGAGATTAAGACCATCAAGGAGACTTGCGGCAATAAGGCCAGACTGAAAGTCATCCTTGAGACGGGTGAACTGAAGACTGTGGAAAACATCCGCAAGGCCAGCGAACTCGCCATCCTCGCAGGTGCCGACTTCATCAAGACCTCGACGGGCAAGGTGCCGGTGGCCGCCACACCTTTGGCCGCCATCATCATGATCGACACCATCAAGGAATACTACGAAGCCACGGGCAAGAAGGTTGGATTCAAACCTGCTGGCGGCATGAAGGTGCCGGACGACGCCCTCACCTATTATTATTTGGTGAAAAACATCCTCGGCGAACAGTGGCTCAACCCTAACCTCTTCCGCGTGGGCACAAGCCGCCTCGCCGGACTTATATTAGAACAAATTGGATAATGGGATCGGCTAAAGCCGAGAAATCTGTCAAAAATCAATTAAAAAATCATCAAAAATACAAATCGTTGATTTTGAGAGATTTTAGACATAATTTTTGATAGATTTAACTACGTTGAATACTGCGTATTTCTTGCGAAGCAATCCCCAAAAAAGACAAATATGGCAACTATAAAAGGAACTTATAAGGGCAATCTCCGCAACGAGATGACCCACGTGCAGTCGGGCAACACCATCCTCACCGACGCACCCACCGACAACCACGGCAAAGGTGAAGCCTTCTCGCCCACCGACCTCGCCTGCGCAGCCCTCGCTGGCTGCATGATGACCATCATGGGCATCAGCGCGCAAGGCCACAAATTCGACATCGATGGCACCACTTACACGGTGAAAAAGACCATGAACGCCGACCCGCGCCGCATCGGGCAGATCGACATCGTGTTCAACTTCCCCGAAAAGGAATACACCGAGAAACAGAAAGCCCTACTATGGGCTGCCGCCGAGAGCTGCCCAGTGGGCCGCTCGCTGCATCCCGATGTCATCGTCAACATCACCATGAACTTCCAAGCCTGATGGAATACGACATGCTAAAAGGACTCTGCCACAGCGAGACGCTGGTGGTGGAGCATAAGGACACCGCTGCCGTCTACGGCTCAGGTGCATTGGAAGTTTTTGCCACCCCCGCCATGATCGCCCTCATGGAAAAGACCTGCCTTGAAAGCGTCGCCGACAAGATTGGCGAAGGCAATACCACCGTGGGCATCGCGGTCAACATCAAGCATCTGAAAGCCAGCCCTGTGGGTTCAACCATCCGTTGCGAGGCTGAGCTCGTCGAGGTGGACCGTCGTCGCTTGGTCTTCGAAGTGAAATGCTTTGAAGGCGAGACGCTTGTCGGAGAAGGGGTGCATGAGAGGTTTGTAGTTGATAGCGAGAAATTTATGAGTAAATTCTAGTATAAACCGGCCCTTCGACGGGCTCAGGGACCGAGGTCATTGAGCTTGTCGAAATGCCGATACAATTTTAAATCTTTGAATTTTGAATCTTTAAATCCAATGAAATACACCTACAGGACCCAAGGCACATGCAGCCAAGCGATAGAGTTTGAAATCGAGGACGGCATCTTGAAGAACGTGCAGTTCTACGGTGGCTGCAACGGCAACACGCAAGGCGTGGCCACCTTGGTGGACGGCATGAAGGCGGATGATGTCGTCGCCAAGCTGGAAGGCATCCGTTGCGGCTTCAAAGGCACTTCCTGCCCCGACCAACTAGCCAAGGCTATCAAGCAGGCGTTGGCACAAAAATAAACGCAATCTTATTTCACCACAACGAACTGCTCCCCATTCCATTCCAGACGGAGTGGCTCGGCATCTTCCATCGGGAAAATGAAATAATCATTTCCGAATTGTAACGCATCACCCTGATATGGGTAAAAGAGCTCATTCCCCAACACTCGCATCCCGTCCAAATTCAAGGGAAGGTTTTGTGCGTCACTAGGTTCGAGTTTTCCACTCTTATCCAGAACATAAACACTCAATTTGTCGCTCTCCGGACCTTGTGTAGGCCAATACTCCAACACCAACCACGAACCGTCACTGCACTGATAACAGGCGATGGTCTGCGTTTCGCCGTCGTCGACAGTAACCGTTGCCACAGTCTTGCTTTGGCAAGCAAGACCTTCGATGTACTCCTCCGATAGCAGTTGTTCGGCAGCCTTCTTGACAATGTTTTCCTTGGGCTCCTCATACTGCCAAGTGGTGAATTGTGACTTCCTCGCATAAAAGGTCTTTCCATCCTTCACATTGCCACTATAGCTGTAATCGGTTATGAATTCTTCTCCACTTGACGAATAGGACACATTGCTAACCAAAAGTCCTTGACTATTATAATGATTGACAGCCCTATAACCAAGAATCATTGTACCAGGATGTTCTTGATCTTCATAATAATAGCACTCTTCACTCAACTTGGTTTCCCCGTTGATCACCGTATATTTCTTTGTGGAATAGCGGGCCAACTGGGACAAACCTTTTTCTATTTCCTTTTCATCATAATCGACATCCCACGACAATTCCATCTCATATTGCTGGCATAAGGTGTCGTAACTGAAGTCTTCATCCATGAAATAGCGCACTTCCTTGGTTTGGTAATAAGAAGGATAACCCTCTGTGGTGTGCACACCCATTGCCGTCCTAACATTGCCGTTATAGGTGTATTCTTCGGTAAACTCACGAACGTTGCCCGTGAAGGAATACCCTGACTCGGTAAGAAGTCGGCCCTTTGCGTTATAGACGTATGAGCGTGTGTCTTCAAAACCATCATCTTTCGACTCATAATAAACGAGCTGCCCCTGTCGGTTGTACGACCAGAATTCGATAGTGTCACCATCGTCGCCAAGAGTATACAACGGACGGTCCCAATCAACATCGTCATCCACGTCGAACAAAGGCCCATCCGTATCAACGTTTACATTCTCAACAATTTGAGTTGGTTTGTTTTCGTTTTGATTATCATTGTTTCCAGCACCTCCGCAACCCATAAGCATAAGGGCCAATGCTGCAAAAGACCATAAAGATGTTTTCATAGTAAACAAGTTTTAATACACTGCAAAAATAAAACAATTTGGAACGTAACGAACAAAAATAAAAAAGACTACTTTTGCAATTTTAAAGGCATTAACTCGTTAATTGAACAAGCAAACGTAATCGACTATGAAGAAACACATCCTATCGGTGGCAGTTTTGGCACTTGTCGTCGCCCTCTCCACCTTCAGCAGTTGCAGGAAACCCGTGGCCGAGGACACTACTCCGGCCAAGGAAGGCCTTTATCTCGGCATCGTAGGTTTTAACAGCGAGCTTTATACCATGCCACTCGGCCTGCTCAACCAAGACACGAAGCACAACTTCGAGAGCTTTGTCGACGGACTTTCGATGCAAAACGGCACCATCCTTTACCATGCCGTCAACACAGGTCTCAACAGCTTGGCCGCTGCCAAGATTCCGGAGAACCTCATCAACGTCTCGGTGGTGACCTTCACTGACGGCCTCGACCAAGGTTCGTATGTGCTCTCCGAAAACTACAACTCGGGCAGCGAATACTTGACTGCCGTTAACAGGAGAATCAATAACGAGCTCATCGGCGGAACCAACATCTCGGCCTACTCCATCGGCGTGCGAGGCTCAGATGTGAGCGACATCGACAGTTTCCGCAACAACCTCAAGAAGCTGTCGAGCGACCCCATTCACAATGTATTTGAGGTCAACAACATGAACGAAGCCTCCGACATGTTTGCCCGCATTGCCCAACAGCTTTACAACCAAAGCACTTTATATAATGTCACTCTCAAGTTGCCGGCACAGGAGCCCAACACTAGGATTCGCTTCACCTTCGACAATGTGAGCGATGCCAACGAATCGCAGTGCTACATTGAAGGCACATACATTCGCAACGGCAACAGAGGCCAACTGACCGAAATCCAATATTTTGGTTTGGAATGTATGTCAGGTGTCACCGTAACTGCTTCGACAGAAGGCATCTTCGACGTGTTCGTTTTCCAAAACCTCACCGACATGGGCGGCAACCAAATCAGCACAGATTATGTGAAGGAATGGAACTGGCTGGGATCCTCATCGCAATGGCAATTCAACAGCGAGTTCACGCCTTCGGGCAACACCCAAACCGTCAATGAATACAAGAGTGCGATGATCATGCTCGTGCTCGACTGCTCCAGTTCGTTGGGCAGCGATTTCATCAACGTGAAGACGGCAGCCAATGGATTTATTGAAACCTTGAGCGGAAACTACAACGGAAGATAGTCTGTTGACCATGACTAGTGACAATGACCATGACCACCTCTACCGTGGTTATGGTCATTGTCATTAAAAGTGGAAACGTTCACGATGCACAGCCACTTTTTCCTTAAAGTTAGCCAAACGCGAACCGGCTTCCGATAAAGTGTCTGGCAAACCTTCATTGTTTGTCACTTTACCCGCACTACCTCCGCGCCAAAAGCGCTCAGAGAAAGCCATAAGAGCTTCCCATTCCTCCTCCCCGAATGCGCTCAAGCTGAGGAAGCCGCCTTGACCACCTGCCATTTTTGAGAAAACAATATTGATCAGGGGAGACTGCGATTTTTTGTTTACTAAAAACAAACCGACATTAGCAACATTGGGGATATCGTCAATAATTTTGATGCCCAAGTCATTGGCGTATTCCTTTAGGCTGTTGACTTCCTCTTCAGAGCAACTCCCCTCGCTATTCCATTGCAGGTAATTCAACTTATAGAACGCCATCACATCCAAAAGCCTTTTCATCTCGTTGAATGTCCATTTTTTGCTGTTTTTATCAAGGCTAACGCCTCGATAAGGGCAAGCCGGCTTGTCGTGAATATCAACGTTAGTGATTCGCCCGTCATCACCAATGAGTTGGTTAAGGGTGCTTTCCGCCCAGACCAAATTGCCCGAAATGGTGGCCTTGCCCCGCTTGACTACGAGGTGGTACTCATCAGGGTCGTCAAACCTTTCCTTTTTGTTTACCGATACCTTCTTGAATCTGAACTTTTTCGTCCCCAACAGCTCAAACGATTGCGGTTCAGGAATGACATCTGTCTTCGTATCCAACTCATAATAACGCACATAATCAATTCGCAACTCCACAGGTAATTTGGTTTTATCAATTGATGGCGAGCCGTCGTTGCCCAATTGGGCATCCAAGATCAAATAATAATCATGTTGGCTGAACGGGAATTGGTCGTTGGCACCTCTGCGAAAACGAGGATAGTTCATCGTGCGTCGCCCATTGACAAAGAAAACCAAACTGTCGTGGAAACGCTCCATACTATAGGTATTGTACTCCCCTTCATTATACGTCGGATAGGCCACGTAGGGAGGTCTTTTGCGCCTACGAAGGTTATAAGTATAATGGCTATGGATGGTGTGGTTCACATAGGGGCTGTTCCCGAAATGCTCCATGATGTCGATTTCTCCGCCATGAGGCCATCTTAAGGTTTTCGTGGACTGAGGCAACATCCAAATGGCCGGCCAATAGCCTTGCGCCACATCGAACTTGGCCCGTACCTCAATCCGACCAAAGCCAAAGTTTTTCTTGTATTTGCTCCACACACCCCCGGTGAGATACTCCTCCTTGTCTTTCGGCAGAAAATCGTTCACCATGCCACGCAACACAAGGTTGCCGTCCTCAAAGCCGTACAATCTCTCGTCCGAGGTCATGTGGACAGCCCATGCGGCAGTACTCCTCGGAATCTTTGACCAGACGTTTTCATCCAAAACGCCAGAATCGAATTCATCGTGCCAGACCAAGGCATAACGACGATGCTCTTGAGCAGTAGCGGAAACTATTAAACAATTGAACATCAATAATGTAAAGACAAACCTATTCATAAAATTCGTTTATTTAGCGTGTAAAAATACAAATTTCCCATTTCCATTTAGGCTATTTCGGGTTAGTTTCATACTTTTGCCCCAAATTTTAGAAAAACATGGAGAAAAAAGAACTTCGCGCCTATATCAAAACCCTGAAGAAACAGCATACCAAAGAACAGCTTCTTGAACAATCCGAGAAGATCTTGGCCAAGCTCGAACAGCATCCCGACTTCATCAAAGCCGAAAAAGTCATGCTTTACAGCGCCCTCCCCGACGAGGTCCAGACCCAAGCTTTCCTTGAGAAATGGCATCTCAAGAAGACCATCATCCTGCCCACCGTGATCGGTGACGACATCATCCCTGTGGAATACGCCAAAGACACTGACTTTGCCGTGGGCGACTTCAACATACTGGAGCCCCAAAACGAGCCTTATACCGGCAATTTCGACCTCATCATTGTGCCCGGAGTAGCCTTCGACCGCAAAGGCAACCGCCTTGGCAGGGGCAAAGGCTACTATGACCGGTTCCTATGCCATCATCTGGCCGTGAAGCGCATCGGCATTTGCTTCGACTTCCAACTTGTTGAGGAAGTACCTGCCGAGCCCTTCGACATCCGAATGGACGAAATCATCTCTTTTTGAGAAAAAATGAGATTTCTTATCCATTATCACTCTGCATTTCTGTTTTTTTACTATTTTTGAGGCCCTTTTTAGCAACATAAAATAATTCAATATGAAAAAACACCTCCTACTAAGTCTCGTCATGCTTGCGTGCATGACCACACTGAACGCCCGCCCTATCGACGTGGCAAGAGCTAAGGCCATTGGACAAAAATTTGCCCAAGCCAATTTCAACAACAATCTAAGAAGCAACGAATTACAATTGGTCTACACTGGTTTGTCAAACCGTGGTGAAGTATGTTTCTACACTTTCAACGTAGGCAATGACGGCTTCGTCATCATCTCGGCTGACGACCGTTTCCGTCCCATCGTAGGCTATTCTGACGAAGGACCCTTCGTGACCGAAAATCCCTCGCCCGAACTGATGTTCTACCTTGACAAAATCACCGAGGCTCGCACAAGCCGCAACGCCGTCCTCTTCGACGACACCGAACAGGAATGGGAAAGCGTGGCCACAACAGGCCGCATGCTCTCACGCAACGGTGGCCGTGGCGTCGACTTCATCTGCACTACCAAGTGGAACCAAGACGCCCCCTACAACCTGTACGCTCCTGAAGCAGGCAACGGTCCTGGCGGCCGATGCTACGCAGGTTGCGTTGCCACGGCCATGAGCCAAGTGATGAAATACTGGGACCATCCCGCCAAAGGATCGGGCAGCCACTCCTATTATTGCCAAGGTTATGGCTCGCAATCGGCCAACTTTGGGGCCACCACCTACGATTGGGAACACATGCCCGACCGACTCACTGGCGCTTCGCAACAAGAGATTGAAGCAGTGGCGCTGTTGATGTACCATTGCGGTGTGTCTGTCGACATGCAATTCTCGCCTAGTGGCAGCGGTGCCAACTCTTGGGATGTACCCGATGCCATCGAACGCTATTTTTCCTATTCGAGTCACGCCAGCCTCAAAAGCCGCGATTATTATTCGCTCACCAATTGGCAAAATATGCTCAAAGAACAGTTTGAAATCGGCTGGCCCGTCTATTATTCCGGCTTCAGCAACAGTGGCGGACACGCCTTCGTTTGCGACGGTTATGACGACAGCGACCTCTTCCACTTCAACTGGGGATGGGGCGGCAGCAGCGATGGTTGGTTCGTCATCGACGAAATCGACTATGCGGGTTGGGCTCAGGCATTGATTAACTATGTGCCTGCCGACGTCTACGATTACATGCCTTTGGAACCCACCGACCTCAGTGTCAGCGCCAGTGGCGACTTCGACTATTCCGCCACGCTGACTTGGACCAACCCCACACAGGACATTCATCTAAACGACCTCACCATTATCGACCAAATGGTCGTCACCCGCAACGGCAAGATCATCCATATCGAAGACAATGCCACTCCTGGTGCTGAGATGAGCTTTACCGACCATTACATGCCCAAGAAGGTGGATTACAGCGTATATGCCGTTGTCCACACTGCCAAGGGCTTGGCTGCCACAGAAAAAGGCATTCTTTTGGGACCCTCCTGCAACTGGACTGTTGAAATGAGCTCATCCAACGCTCAAGGATGGAACGAAGGTGCGCTCTCCTTCGTCAATGGCGCTGGCGACGAAGTGGCACGACTCTCTCTCGAATCCACCCAATCCACTCGCAGCATTGCCCTTCCTTTCGGCCATGTCGAAATCCATTGGCAGGCGCCCACCCAAGCCATTGACCACTTCCAATTCAATATCAAAAATGCAGAAGGCGCCATCAAAGCCCATTTCGGCGGATCTTCCTCCGACATCCGAAACGGTCTTTTCTACATCCTCAACAACACCTGCAGCAACCAAAACTATGAAATAGACGGCACCCATTTGACTGCAACCATCGAGGATGATCAGGTGACGTTAAGCTGGGAGCCCATCGAGAATAGCGATCAATACCAAGTGTTCCGCGATGGTTTGTTATTCGCAATGACCTCTGAGACCACCTTCGTCGATAACAACACCAATGGGGTCTTTCATACCTACCACATCTCAGCCATCACTCCCAATGGCGAGACCCTTCCTTCCAACGTCTGCAGCTATCATCCCGAATCGGAATGCTTCATCCCGACCAACCTCAAAGCTGAATTGTACACTACAGCAAGGCCAATACTTACCTGGGATGCTCCAGAAGAGCCTGCAACAGGTTACATGATCTACCGTCGTCCCAAAGGTGGCGAGTTCAGACGCATCAAACTGCTCACCAGCACCACTTATACCGACAACCTGACCAATCAGCCTGATGGCCAATACGAATATGCTGTCACTGCCTACTTCCGCGACACTGAATGCGAATCAGGCTATGCTTCTGCGGCAGGTCATCCTGAATTGAACTTTGTGGAATTCAACAAGACCATCATCCCGACCCACCTCGTTTTTTACATTCAAGATGGCCGCGTCATCTTGCAATGGGAAGAAGCCTCGATGGCAGACAGCTACAACGTCTACCGCAACGGCGAGCATGTCGGCTACAGCATTACTGGGCACACTTTCGTTGACTATTCCGCCACATCGTCACAAACCTACACCTACATAATTACGGGTCTCACGGATCACATGGAATCCAACCCGTCCAACGCTGTGTTTGTGGATTGGACCACCGATGTTGACGAAAACAACGGCAAGGGCATCAACATCTACCCCAACCCCACTGAAAGCATCATCACCATCGAAGCAGAAGGACTTCGTCAGGTTAGAGTTTTCAATGTGACGGGACAAGAGGTGAAATGCCAATCGGCACTTGATGGCAGCGTCACCATCGACCTTTCGGCTCAAGCCAAAGGATGCTATTTCATCGAAGCCACAACCCAACAGGGTTGCACCACCACCAAGGTAATGAGATTATAAGAACAACAAAAAACCTTAAAATATGAGCAAGTTTCTAAATGCGGCAGCTTTTGCGCTGCTCCTAAGCACTAGTGCCACCCTCTTCGCCCAAGAAGCCAAAGAAGAGCCTGTCTACCAAATCACTGAGACCGTCAACGTGAAACACACGCCCGTCGACAACCAAGGCAGCTCCGGCACGTGTTGGTGCTTTGCGGGCATCGGCTTCGTAGAGGCGGAAATCCAGCGCATCTACGGCAAGGAGTTCAACCTCTCGGAGATGTTTGTAGTACGTAATGCTTGGACAGAAAAGGTCGCAAAGTTCACCAGAATGCATGGCAACAACACCCTCAGCCAAGGCGGCGAGGTGTGCGACGTGCTCTACATGATTGACAAGTACGGCATGATGCCTGAAGCTGACTACAGCGGCAAAGTCATCGGCGAAGAACGTCACATGCACAGCGAGATGAATGAGGTGATCAGCAGTGTTGCCCGTGCCATCATCAAGAATGGCAACAAGAAAATCTCACCCGCAGGCCCCAAGGCAGTGCAAGGTGTGCTGGATGCCTACCTGGGCGTAGCACCCGAAGAGTTCACCGTGGATGGCAAGAAATACACTGCCAAATCGTTTGCCGAAGCCTATCGCATCGACCCTGCCAACTACATTGAAATCTGCTCGTTCACCAGCGAAGAATACAACAAGCCTTGCATGGTCGAAATCCCCGACAACTGGACTTGGACCCCTGCCTACAACCTGCCTCTTGACAAGCTGATGGAAGCTGTCGACTATGCCCTTGAGCATGGCTACACCCTCGGTTGGGCGCAAGACGTCAGCAACAAGGGTTTCTCTGGAAAAACCGGCATCGGTATCGTCCCCGAAGATCCTGAAAACGAAAACCTTTGGAAAGAGATCGTTGCCGAAAAGAAGGTGACTGACGAAGACCACCAGAGAGCCTACGACAACTGGGATGCAGGCGATGACCACAGCATGCTCGTCGTCGGCATTGCCAAAGACCAAAACGGCAACAAATACTACAAGATCAAGAACTCGTGGGGCGACAGAGGACCTTACCATGGCTATTGGTACTGCTCCGAGCAATACCTGCGCCAATACACCATCTTCTTCACGCTCAACAAAGAGGCCCTCTCAAAAGCCATGCGTAAAGATCTTGGACTATAATTCAATTTTGAATCTTTAAATCTTGAATCTTAAATTTTAAATTATCAAATATCAACACATTATGAAATTCAAACATTTATTGACCGCGACCGCCATGATGCTCAGCATCAGCGTCGTTGCACAACCCAAAGCTGACGACAAAGACAACAAGGAAGAAGGCTTCAAGTTCGAAACCATCAAGGAATTGCCTGTCACTTCGGTGAAAAACCAGAACCAAGCCGGCACCTGCTGGTGCTACAGCTCATTGGCTTTCTTCGAGGCCGAGTTGCTTCGTATGGGCAAGCCCGAGTACGACTTTTCGGAGATGTACATCGTTTACAAGACTTACTTAGACCGTGCCGAGGCCGCTATCCGTACCCACGGCGACATCTCTTTCTCGCAAGGTGGCTCCTTCGGTGACGTGCTTTACGCCATCAGGAACTATGGCCTCGTTCCCGACTGTGAGATGCCCGCTGGCTCTATGCATGGCGACTCCTTGTCGAACTTCAACGAACTTTCGGCCGTGACCGACCCGTATGTGGAAGGTGTCATCAAGAGCCGCAAGATTCAGATGGACAAGGACGGCAACGCCCTATGGAAGAAAGGTCTGGCTGGCATTTATGACGCCTACCTTGGCGTGCCTCCGACCGAGTTCACCTACAACGGCAAGAAATACACGCCTATGAGCTTCGCCGAATCGACGGGCCTCAACATGAACGACTACGTCAACCTGACCTCTTTCACACACCACCCCTTCTATGAGGAGTTTGTCATCGAAGTGCAGGACAACTGGCGCTGGGGTCGTGCTTGGAACCTCCCCATCGACGAACTGATGGAAGTGATGGACAACGCCATCGACAAGGGTTACCCGATTGCATGGGGTAGCGACGTCAGCGAGGCTGGCTGGCTCCATGGCAAGATGGCTGGCGTGGCTGTACTTCCCGACATCGAAGCCAAGGGCAACGACCTCCAAGGCAGCGACATGGCCCACTGGATGGGTATGAGCGCAGCCGACAGAGCTAAAGAAGCCCAAAACGGTCCCACCCCGCAAAAATGGGTCACGCAGAAAGAGCGTCAGATTGCTTACGACAACTATGAGACCCAAGACGACCACGGCATGCTCATTTACGGCACCGCCAAGGACCAAATCGGCAACGAGTATTTCATCGTGAAGAACAGCTGGGGCAAAGCCGGCAACTACGATGGCATTTGGTACGTCTCGAAGGCTTTCGTGCGCTACAAGACCCTGAACATCGTGGTCCACAAGGATGCCCTGCCGAAAGACATCGCCAAAAAACTTGGTATCAAATAATCATACCCATAGAAACAAATGCAATTAAGGGAAAGCCTTTGACTTTCCCTTAATTGTTTCTACAAAAACAAAAAATGACATGACAAAAAAGAACTTATTGCTATTGGTGCTGATGTGTAGCCTCGCATCTTGCATCGCACAAAGCCCAAAAGAAATGAAAAAAGAACGCCTGACTTACTTTAGTTACGACCACCACAACACGATGGCCTGGCATTCCGGAGAGAAATACACTGTCAGTACCGAGAAAGACGGTAGGATACATATCGTCATCGACGAAGGCTTCCCTGAGGAGAAGGATTTCTACATCGATGACACCACCATTTTCGACGAATTGGATTCCATCATCAAGGCGTTCAAGATTCACAAATGGCATGATAAATACCAGCCTAAAATGGAAATCTTCGATGGTGACAGTTGGTCGCTCTATTTCAAGTATGGTTCAGGTAAAAGCAAGGGCTCGGGAGGTTATATGGCATGGCCCGACAACTATCATGCGGCTCGTCATGCCATTTCGGAATATTTCCAAAAGTGGAGGGACTTCCCCATCCAAGCCAAGGAAATCAACCTCTTCCAGTACACCTGCAAAAACAAACAAGGACGTGACATCGAGTATCGCCTCGAACGCGGCGAACAGGAAGCCAAACTTTTCATCCGCAATGCTGAATATGACACGGACAAGGAGGTTGCTGTCAGCAACGACTATCTGAAAGATCTACAAGAGTTGGTCAACATGTATCGCCTAAAAGATGAATACAATCACACCACCGACGACGACAGCGCTTCGGTATACCGCTTCTTCATTTGCTACAACACAGGCGACACGATCGACTTCACAGGTTACTATACCACATTCGTGGGTGGACAAACGGCACCTTTTTTGGGCTTTTTCGACCGTTGGCTACCCCTTCGCGGCAACCTTGTCAGGTTTGAATATAATTATTGCGTCACAGATTTCCGTGACATCAAATACTACGTCATCAAGGAGGACGAAGGTTTCACTCTCAGCTATTATGATGAGAGAGGACAGCATCGTGAAGGCAAGATGAACAAGGAAGACGTGTTGAAACTACAGAAGTTGGTTGAATCGTTCGGTCTTGACAAAGCCAAGGACGATTTCATGGGCAACTCCACATGGCATCTCTTCACTGATTACGACTCAAAAGACATAGCACGTTTTGGCTCGGAGCGATGACGAAGCCTCGACAGAGAAAGCACAACACATTTTAAATGCGCTGACAGAATTTTTCGCACCTTATCTCCAATAGTATTAGTGCTTAATCTGCTCAAAACCCTTGCCGTAGGCACCCATCACGGTGTTCATCGTCATGAACGCCTTGGGGTCTTCGTCTTTCACAATCCTTAATATCTGCTGCGACTCACGCTTGTGCGCCACCACCATTAGGATGGGGCCTTCGCGCTTGGTGTACCAGCCTGTTCCATTGATGACGGTCACGCCGCGCTGCATCTCATTGGCGATGCGGTCAGCCACCTTGTCAGGCTCGGAAGTGAAGATGAAAGCCTGCACCGACTGCTTGTTGCCCGTCAGCACAAGGTCGATGCAATAGCTGCACACACCCATGACCACGAAACCATAAATGATCGCTTGGATTTTGTCGTTCTCGATGACAAAATAGGAGCAGGAGATGATGATGATGTCGATCAGCAAAATGACACGTCCCTGAGAAACATTGCGATATTTGCAAATCATCATCGCGATGATGTCGGTACCACCTGTGCTACCCCCTTGAGTGAAAGCCACACCGATGGCCAAGCCTGCTAGGCCACCACCCAGTATGGCCGCCAGAATCTTCTCTTCGACAAAAGGTTTCAATGCCCCCACACCGGTAGGATCCGTTTGATACAACAGCATTGGTTCGGTGATATAATGTTGCAAAAACGACATGAACAACGATGCCATGATGATGGAATACACCGTCTTGATGCCGAAAGAAGGTCCCAACACCTTAAGTGAAATAAGCACCAAAATGGCATTGATGACGAAAACGGAGATACCCGTCGAAATGCCCGTGGCATAGAAAATCAAGGTGGCAATACCGCTTACACCGCCACCCAACACATGATTGGGGATAAGGAAGGCTGTCCAGCCAAAAGCCATCACAAACAAGGCCAGTGTGATGATGACATAACGCTTTACCTCGATCCAAATGTTTTTCTTGTTGGTTTTCATAATTGGATGTTTTTATGCGACAAAAGTAGATAAAAAAGCCGAAAAACAAAAAAAACTATATGCGTCATTTTGGCAAGTTTTTTGTAGTATTATTATTGTTAACCAACTTTTTTCCTTGTTTATTAGTTTTTATTCTGTATTTTTGTAACCAATATATTGTTTGAACAAATTATAAACACTTAAATATCAAACATATGAACAATTTTACTCATCAGCATGGCAAGAAAGACAATGCCATGACCAAGTTTAATCTGAAGGGAGGAAAAGCCCTTGCTCTTGCTGCGTTTTTCCTTTTCTTTACATTAGGGGCTATGGCCCAACAAAGCGCTGGCCTTAGGGCGGTCCAGCCCCCGGCGATGCAGATCGGGATTCAATACTATCCAGATGCCAACTATCCCCATAGTGCCTTCGTCAAGGTGTATTGGGGCACGGATTGGAACGACAACTACTTCGACTTCGAGTCGGGTTCCCTTCCTTCCTATTGGCAAAATGACGCCGCCTATCCTTGGGTTGTGGCATCGCCAGACACATTGAACGACCTTGGCTACGAGGGCAACTTCTGCATAATGAGCGGCAACGCTGGCGCACCCAATTCCAACTCTACCATTAGTGCCACTATCAATTTCGTGGAAAACGGCAGCATCAGCTTCATCGCCGGCTGCTTTGGAGAAGGTTCCAATTACGACGTTTGCCAGTTCCTTATTGACGATGAAGTGCAATTCAGCAACGGTGAGATTCAACAACCATGGAACACCTACAGTTATGACGTGACCCAAGGCACACACACTTTCAGCTGGACCTACATAAAGGATAGTTCTGTGGATTCAGATGTAGACGGCTTCTTTGTGGATAACGTATCCTTTACAGGATTTGGCGGAGGCCGATCCGAGACGCCCTCCTACCCTGCCTACAACCTCTATCGTTTCAACTGTGATTTTGTTGGTAGCAGCGAACCTACGCCGGTTGCCGTGAACCTGACTGGCAATCAATATATAGACAATGAATGGGGCAACCTACCAGAAGGCGACTATCAATATGGCGTCGAAAACGCAGAGGATACAGACGCAGGTATCACCTGGTCTGATTGCTTATCCAAGACGACTGTGGATTACTTTGAAGTTACTGCTACAGTCAACAATCAAGCAGCTGGCACAGTCAGTGGCGCAGGCACCTACTCCTATGGCCAAACCTGCACGTTGGAAGCCATAGCCAACACAGGCTACTACTTCACCCATTGGACAGTTAATAACGATACTTTAAATCCAATTTACTCTGCCGACTACAATTTCACCGTCACCGAGAATGTCGACTTTGTTGCCAATTTCGAACAAAAAGGATACGATGTGTGGGTATATGCCGAGCCCGAAAGCGGCGGAACGGTTGAATTGATTAGCAATAACGACTATTACATCCATTGCGGCGACACAGTCACCCTCAGCGCCTCGCCCAACTATGGCTACACTTTCGTCAAATGGACTGCAAGTGGAACGTTAGGAAGAGGTGTCGTGGAGTTATCCACCGATTCCATCTACACCTTTGTTGTAGACACCAGCTTCCTGAGACAAGTATTTGCGAACACTGAATCATACGAATCCGGCGAAAGCGGTGATGAGTTCGCCATAATCGAGTTTGTAGCCAGCTTTGTTGAAGGCATTGGCGACTGCTTGCGTCCCTCGGACCTCACTGCCACCGAGGTCGGCCCCAGCTTCGCCACCCTCAGTTGGACCGAGAATGGCGTTGCCGAGTCATGGTACCTCTTCTACCACCCCGCAATCCCTACGCCAACAGTCATTCCGGATTCGTATATTGAAGTCACCGAGAATCCGTACACGCTCTCAGACCTCTACCCCAACACTCCTTACCAAGTGTTTGTAGTTCCTTCCTGCGGCGTCGATGATACCATCCCGAACAGCATCGTGTCAAGCGAGACCTTGGATTTCACCACCCTCGATGCCTGCCCCGTCCCCATAAACGTGAGCGTGAGCAACATCACCGGCACCACCGCCTCTGTGGATTGGCACGGCTACAACGAGAGCTACTACGTCCAACTGGGCACCCCCTCTTTCATGGCCACCACTGACTTCAGCAATGGAATCCCGGCAGAGTGGGTGAACGACACCAGTTATGTATGGACTGTCGTTGACGGCCACATGCAAAGTGGCAACGCAGGCTCGTCGAGTTCAACCTCCAGCATCTCGGCCACGATAACCTTCCCTGCCAACGGCTTCATAGATTTCGATGCCAAGTGCATGGGAGAAGGCACTACTACCTTCTTTGACCACTGCGATTTCTACATTGACACCACGAACATGCTCTCTGCAGGTGCCAACATCGACGGATGGAACCACTACAGCTTCAACGTGACGGCAGGCGAGCACATCTTCACTTGGGCTTACACTAAGGACAACACGATAGATCCCGAAGGCGACTACTTCGCTGTCGACAATGTGGTCGTTAGATCAAACGAAATCACATGGGGCGATCCCATTCCTGCCGAGACCAGCCCCATCACCTTATCCAACCTGACTCCAAACACTGGGTATGGTGTGCACGTCAAAGGCGTTTGTGGAGAAACGGACACTGAATGGAGCGAGTCTGTATTCTTTACCACGACTAATGCTGCAAGCTACCAAATCACCGCATCCACCAACCCGACCGGCGCTGGCGTCATCACTGGTACCGGCACCTACAACTATGATGCCTCTTGCACACTGTCAGTCACTGCCAACGAAGGCTACACCTTCACCAACTGGACCAAGAACGGCGAAGTGGTCAGCACCGATGCAACGTTCTCCTTCCTCGTCTCCGAATCTGCAGCTTACGTGGCCAACTTCCAGCTCAACAGCTATCAAATCACGGCTACGGCCAACCCGACTGCTGGCGGTACCATCACAGGTGCTGGATCTTATAACCACGGCACTTCCTGCACATTGACTGCCACAACCAACGAGGGA
>CACXIM010000047.1 GCA_902767725.1 uncultured Bacteroidia bacterium
CCAAAAGATGGTGGCCAACCTCTTCACCAAGACCTCGGTGGCCGAATACGACATGAACGAAGGTGGCAACTTGATCAAGATGTCGGTGAACTACACCGACAAGAATGGTGCCCCTGTCAACCTCTCGGCACTCACCGCAGGCACCGATGTGAAGGTGCAGATCACGGTGCAGAACCCGAGCGAGTGGCAAGTCACGGAGTTGGCCCTGTCGTACTACCTGCCTTCGGGCTGGGAGTTGGTCAACGACCGCCTGATGGGCGACATGACGGGCAACGAAGGCGCCAAGCACCTTGACCTGCGTGACGACCGTGCCTATTTCTACTTCGACCTCATGCCTGGCGCGAAGAAGACCTTCAACCTGAAGGCCAACGCCACCTACGAAGGCAATTACATGATTCCCGCCGTCCGCTGCGAGGATATGTATAACAATGAGATCTTCTATCAGATCCCGGCTCGTGGGTGTGTGGTGAAGTAAACGGTTTTATTATTAACATCAAAAGCCGCAGCTTCTTCGAATTAAAGAGGAGGCTGCGGCTTGATAATTTGGAATTTGTTATTTTTGCACTTTACAACAAGTTTGGGCGAATTTGCAATTCGCCCACAGTGAGTATAAGAATTTGTAATTCGAAAGCAACAAACGAAAGATAAGAAGGTAGTAGGATGAACTTGACAAAAGTATTGTACTTCACAACTTCAACGGTGATTGATTGGGTTGACATCTTCACGCGACCAAGTTATAGGCACATCATCGTCGATTCGCTTTCCTATTGCCAATCTCATAAGGGATTGATTATCTATGCTTGGGTGTTGATGTCGAATCACCTTCACATGATTGTAGATACCAACGACGAGACTACAGTGGGCGATGTGTTGCGTGATTTCAAAAAGTTCACGAACAAGAAGATATTAAAAGCATTGGAACAGGATGAACATGAAAGCCGACGCGAATGGCTTCTCGACAGGTTCTGGTTTGCAGGGGCAAACGATAAACGCATCAAGAACTATCGGTTTTGGCAAGAAGGAAATTATGTCGAGGAAATATACACTATGGAATTCCTGATGCAAAAGTTGAACTACATTCACCAAAATCCTGTCAGAGCTGAAATTGTGGCGAAGCCAGAGGATTATTTATATAGTTCGGCGTTGAATTATGCGGGCGAAAAAGGATTGTTGAATGTTGAAGTGATAAGATGAGCTATGATGAATCGGATTACAAATCCTTATATTCGGCACAGCCGCATTGCAAATGCAGCTGAACCTCAAGCACAATTGGCTTTAGTTTGGGCGAATTTGCAATTCGGCCACACAGCCGCATTGCAAATGCGGCTGAACCCCAACCACATTTGGCCTTTAGTTTGGGCGAATTTGCAATTCGCCCACAGTGAGACACGAATTTGTAATTCGGAAATCAAAAACAAAGAGGAATGAAATGAAAAAGCCTGTAAAACATAGAAAAGCTAAAATAGTTCTAATAACTATCGTGGGCCTTTTCATAGCCTTTCTCTGCATCCCCGTGCCGCGTTTCGACAAACCTTATTCCACCGTCTTAACCGCGAAAAACGGAGAGCTGCTCGGCGCGAAGATTGCCGATGACGGACAGTGGCGCTTCCCTGCCACCAACAACTATTCCCCAAAATATGTGGCCTGCCTGTTGGAATATGAAGACCGTTGGTTTTTCTTCCATCTGGGTTTCAACCCTGTGGCTTTCGTGAAGTCGTTCATCGACAATATGAAGGCAGGGGAGGTGGTGCGCGGCGGCAGTACCATCTCCATGCAGGTGGTGCGCATGTCGCGCGACAACCCGCCACGTACATACGCCGAAAAGCTTTGGGAGGTAATCCTGGCCATGCGATTGGAACTGCATTACTCCAAGAGGTCCATCCTCAATATGTATGCCGCCAATGCACCCTTCGGGGGCAATGTGGTCGGCATCGATGCGGCGGCGTGGCGGTATTTCCATACCACGCCCGACGAGCTCTCCTGGGGCGAGGCAGCCACCCTTGCCGTGCTGCCCAACTCCCCGGCGCTGATTCACCCAGGCCGTTCGCGCGACCGTTTGGAGCAGAAACGCGACGAACTGTTGCGACGCATGCCCAACGCCAAGGCCTACATTCCAAGGCGATTCCATGCCCCCAAACTCTCAGGGGAAGACGCCGAACTGGCCATGATGGAAAGCATCCCCGACAAGCCTTTCGATATGCCCATGCTAGCTTACCATTACCTCAGCGACCAAGACAAACGGCATCATGGGCAGCATATTTTCTCCACCATCGACTTCAACTTGCAGCAGTCGGTGATGGACATCATGCACCGCCACCACGAGGCCAATGTGATCAACAACATCGACAATGCTGCGGTTTATGTCGTGGATTATCTGAACGATGAGATTGTGGCGTATGTAGGCAACAACAGCGACGCCTCCGATGCGGCTATGGTCGACATGGTGAAGGCGCAACGCTCCACAGGTAGCATTTTGAAGCCCTTCCTTTTTGCCGCCATGTTAGACGAAGGCACCTTGTTGCCGGAGATGGTCCTGCCCGATGTGCCGATGAGCCTGGCGGGCTTCACGCCAAAGAACTACAGCGGCGAATACTGGGGTGCGGTGCCTGCCGACAAGGCCTTGCAGAACTCGCTGAATGCGCCTTTCGTGCATCTGCTGCGCGAATATGGCCAGCAGCGTTTCCATGGGTTGCTGAAGCAGCTGCCGTTGAAGGGCATCGTCTTCGAAGCGGAGCATTACGGCCTGTCGCTCATCGTGGGTGGCGGCGAGGCTTCGCTTTACGACATCACCAATGCCTACGCCAAGATGGGTCGTAAGTTGGCAGTTCACGTCAATGAGAGTTATGACGCCAAGGTGGACGAGAAGGAGTCGCCCTTTTCGGCGGAGGCCATCGCTGAGACTTTCAATGTGATGAAGGGCTTGACGCGTCCCATGAGCCAGATAGGGTGGGGCAGTTTCTCCTCCTCGACGCAGGTGGCCTGGAAGACGGGCACCAGCTTCGGCTTCAAGGACGCTTGGGCGGTGGGTCTCACCGACCGTTATGTGGTGGGCGTTTGGGTGGGTAACTCCGATGGTGAAGGCCGTCCCGGAATTACAGGTGTAGGCATAGCGGCGCCCATTTTGTTTGACGTGGTGGGTAAGTTGAACGACAGCTACCGCTATCCCGCCAACACCTCTGAAAGCATCGAGATAGAGGTCTGCGCCGAGTCGGGTTATCCCAAGTCGGAGTACTGCAAGCACACCAAGAAGATCCGTGTGCCTAACGTGGAAAACCAAACGGGCGTTTGCCCCTATCACAAGAAGGTGTTTTTGGATGAAACGCGGCAGTTCCAGGTGTTGCCCGACTGCTATCCCGTCGACCAGAAGTGCTATGAGGTGTATTATGTGCTGCCGCCCGTGATGGAGTGGTTCTACAAAAAGCACTCGCCTTTGTATCGTCCCATGCCTGCCTTCTATCCTGGCTGTGGCACGGCGCATCCCGACGAGGTGATGGCTTTCGTCTACCCCAAGAGCGATGCCAAGGTGAGCATCCCCATCGGCATCCGAGGCGACCGCCAGCAGGTCATCTTTGAGATTGCACACCGCAACCCGCAGAAGACCATTTATTGGAACCTCAACGACGAATTCTTAGGTACCACGCGCCTCAACCATCAGATGCCTATCGACGTGGAAAAAGGCACCTACCGCCTCCGTTGTGTTGACGAGGACGGGGTGGAATTGAATAGAAAGATTGTAGTTCAATAAAAAGGCGACGAATTGTCGTTTTTTTATTATCTTTGTGCCGATGAAACGGCATGTTTCCATAGGACTGTATATATTTTTGCTGGCGATGTTGTTGGCCTGCACCCGTCCCGGTGACGACCCTGTAGAGTCGCGCCATGGCACGTCTCTACAAACCGTAGTATCCCCCGACCTCGCCGCCATCGACAGCCTGATGTGGCGCCAGCCCGACAGCGCCTTCGCCCGGTTGCAGCAGTTTGCGGCCAGCCCTAAGGCCGGCTGCCTCGACAAATACAACGGGCATTATTGCCAGTTGTTGATCTCGGAGCTGTTGTACAAAAACGACTACGCCCAAAGCAACCGCCCCGCCTTGCGGCAGGCGGTGGCTTATTTCGACAGCCTAACCCTTCTTCCCCCTTTTAAGGGGGTGCCCGAAGGGCGGGGGATTAAAGAAACCCTCTCAAACCGAAACGACCGCATCACGTTTCTCACCGCCCGCGCCCACTACATCAATGGTGTGGGCTATTACGAAAACGACAGCGTGGTGGAGGCCTGCAAGGAATACCTGAAGGCCTTGGAGGTGATGGAGGAACGGTTTGAGGAAAAGGAATTGGTGGGGAAGAAGGCAAAGTTTATGACCTATACTTACAACCGTCTTGGGGACATGTTTGAAGATCAATTTATGATGGATCCCGCCATTGATTGCTACAAGCATTCATACGATTATTCTGTCATCTCACCCATTTCATTTTATAGTATTTCCAACGCCTTGTACCGCATAGGCAAGCAGTATAACATGAAAGGCGACAAAGATAGTGCTAACTATTATTATTCGCAAGCTTTGGCTATTATGCCTGACTCGACAAATGCATATTATAGAGACATTGCCTCTACCCAAGCCCTACTGTCGTATCAATTGACACATCAGGCTGAAACGGCCCTAAAGTATTTAAAACAATTTGCGGTCTTGGCTGAGGACAATAACGAAAGACTTGCACGTTACGTGGTTATTGGCGACATCTTCTTTGAAGAAAATAGTTATGATTCTGCACTTTTATACTTAGAACCTGTGTTGGAAAACAAAGGAAATATGTTTTTACAAAAGAAAGTGGCGAATTATCTGCGTGTCATCTATGATAGTCTTGGAAACCAGGAAAAATACAATGAATGTATGCGCTATTTGGCAATTCACAATGAGACAGGGGCAGAAAACAGCGCTTTAGTGTCGCAACTCAGTAACCTATATAAGATGTACATGAGCCAAAAACAAGAGATAGAAGCTAGGGAACAACAAGAGGTGGCTATTACAAAAACATTGCGTTTTGTCATCCCCATAGCTGTTGCGTTGGCATTGGTTATCGTTGTTATGGCAAAATTGAGGAGCAAGAAACTTTTGAGAAAGCAGCAGGAAGAAGCGGATAGATCGATAGAAGCCGAAAGGCAGGCACACCGCATGGAGCAAGCAGCCATGTCGGGTCGGCTGAAACGAAAAAACGAGGAAGTGCGCGAACTGAAAGACCAAATCAAGCGACAGGACGAACTGGAGGCATCGCCCAAGCGGGCGGAGTCGTTCACCGACGAGCCCATTTGCCGCCTCATTTTGGAGCGGGTACAAGAGGGACAGTTCAAGGCGCAGATGGACTGTGAGTTATACAAGGACGCTGCTTTGGACAAAGAGCAGGTGATTGCCTTGCGTGACGCTGCCGACCGGCATCTGGATTATTTCACTAAGCGTCTCAAAAAGGCTTATCCTGACCTCACCAACAGCGATCTTGACTATTGCTGTCTCTATCTCCTCGGCTTAAGCGATGCCGATGTTTCTGCCTTGATGCAGAAAGCCTATCCCACTGTTTCGCAACGTTCTAGAAAAATAAAAGCCATTCTAGGGGATGATACATCGCTTTGCACAACCCTTAGAAATATTGCCAACACCGACTTATAATATTGAGTGATAAGACGTTGCAGAATAATACATACAAATTCACACATGGTTTTTCTTGCCTGAGGTAGCTATACCAACCTACATTTGCATCGACTTTTAAAAACATAATACGATGCAAAAACTAGCAACATTTGTTCTGATGCTCTGCTTAACCCTTTCGGGAGCATTTTGCCATGCCAGCGGCGTGGCCGGACAGGAAAACAAGAAAGGAAATGATGGAACACCTATTGAAATCATCAAGAACTCGAGCTCTACCAGTTCAGAAAAAGGAAATTCAATTGTTGCCACGGTCAACGGTCACACGCTCACCGTGGTTTTCACCGAGAACCTCGGACAAGTGACTGTTGAAGTTACGACGGTTTCGGGCAATCCCGTTACCTGCATGTCTACCTATACGCCCAACGGCGTAATCCTTTACGTTACCGACACTGGCGACTACATCGTCACGTTCAAGCTCTCCAACGGAGATGAATATTACGGTGAGTTTACGGTAATGAATTAAAAAAATGAAAGTCATGAGAAAAGCATTATTTACAATTCTGTGCATGGCTATTGGTATAATGGTTAAGGCACAAAATTTCAACCAATCGGTTTCATTGAATCTGCAGATAGTAGCAGACACCACACTCCATCCATTCAACGGAAATCCCACGACAAGTATTGGTATTTCTGGACATATCCGTTTTACCTCAGAACTTGGATTTGTGCGGTTTGTCGTAAACGACAACTACGATGACGAATATATGGTTTACGAATCCTATCGTTTGTTCGAAAACGATTCATCGTTCAACTTCTCTCAAAGATGCGAAGAAAGCTGTTTCTTTGGATCTTATGTTCCTACAGAGCTAATTGTTCAAGTAAAAGATGCAATTGTTACAATCAGCACAATTGATATGAGTAATGCGTTTTATTCAAATTCTGAGTTTTTAAGGCTGAATGCAACGCAAAATGCTAACAATCAAAAACTTATAAAAGTTCAAAACTATATCCAAAGGAAAGGATTGATCTGGGTTGCCGATGCAACAAAATTGTCTTCTCTATCCTATAAACAGAAAGCCGAATATTATGGTGAGGGGTATCGAACTTATGGTTATGAGTTTTATTCAAAAGGATTTTTCTCAATTTTTGGACCAGATAGGTATAGTTCAAGTAAGAATTTTGTTGGCAATTTTGATTGGAGAAATAGGCATGGTGCCAACAATTCCCAATCGAGTTACTATGATGGGGATCCGTTAGGCACTGGTTGGATTACACCGGTCGTATGTCAAAGCGAAGGGTGTTGGCTTAATGGCAGTTTTGATTGTTATCTTGATGCCCAACAATGTCAAGATTTGGGAGGTGATTACAGGGAGGCATCTACTTGTTGGATTTTTGGTCCAACTGCTCAAGTCGAAGCAATGACAAATCTATACTACAATAGGCATTTGGATGTTGACCTATCCGAGCAATATATTGCATGCAGAGAGCATAAAGTTAGCGGCAGTTTGCCTGTTTATGCATTAAAATACTATAAACAAGACGGTGTTCCCTTAGAGAGTTGCTTGGCTTACTCAGCTTCTTTAGGAAATTGTTCTGACTTATGTGCCGATTCTTTAGTTAGAGTTAGAATCTCTAATTATTCAAATCATAATTATCTGAACACTTTGACAGACATGCTTCTTAAGCAATTGATAATCAATAACGGTCCATTGACTGCTGGTAGGTTGCCTTTAGGATTCGGAATGAATAACCATTGCATGTTATTGGTAGGTTGGGGCACAATTGATGATGATATTGTAAGCGAAGTACTGGGGGTGCCAACTTATGGAAATGGACTATATGACGAAGATTTCCTTGGGTTGACTTATTGGATTTACAAGGAGTCCATAGGCACTGATGACGGTGACAATGGTTTCAAGTATATTCTCCATATAGATAATGATGCGCCAGAATATACAGGGTCAGTCACAACACCAATATATTATGACAACCTGACGGAGCGGGATGTCAGATGTTGTGATATGGATGGGGATGGATACTACAATTGGGGAATTGGACCCAAGCCTGCACATTGTCCACCATGTCCTGATGAACCTGACGGAGACGATTCAAACCCGAATCTAGGCCCATTAAATAGCTATGGACAATGTACAATTATTGGAACTTATACAGCAAGTTTTGAAGAAGGATGGGACAATTGGATGCAAGTTGACTTACCAAATCAAGAAAACGGTATCTTTTGGCGAGATAATCGTCCTTCTTCTACTCCTCTTACTGGACCAGCTTACGCTCAAGACGGTGACTATTATATTTATGTCAACTCACGGGAATCAGCAAACTATAATAATATTTATTCTATTTTAGAAAGTCCTGACATTAACATACATAATTCATGCTATAACGTATTGGATTTCTATTATCACATGAAAGTATACGATTGGAACAATGGAACGGATGCACCAAGAATAACAATGATGTATCAAACGTCTGATAATAATTGGCACATCAATTATAATTTTGAAGAGACTGGGGATCATGGGGCAGAATGGCAACACGCTTCGGTAATACTACCACTAAACGTAAAAAAAATAAGACTATATGTTAAGACAGGCCAATATCAGTATAGTGATGTTGCATTGGACAATATTACGATCGGTCCATGGAGTCATAATGAAACTCCTATCGTTATTACTGATAATACTGAATGGAATGATAATTTGACGATAAACCAAGATATTGTTGTTGAAAATGGAGGGTGCCTCACCATCAAAAAGACAAGTGGTAATAATTCTATAATTAAACTTCATTCTGATTCCAAAATTATTGTCAAACAAGGTGGGCGACTGATTCTTGACCACTGCACTTTGACAACTTTGTGTTCAAATGATATGTGGCAAGGCATTGAAGTCTGGGGCAACAGCAACACGCACCAACACGAGGTGAATGGCAGCTACCTCCAAGGCTACATCGAGCTGAAAAACGGGGCAGTTATTGAGAACGCCAAATGCGCCGTGGAGCTGTGGCATCCAGAGATTTACAGCACCTCAGGCGGTATTATCCATGCCACCGATGCCACCTTCCGCAACAATGCCAAGGCCGTGCATGCACTGTATTACACTTACAGCCCCTCTGGCGGGACAAGCGACTACAACGGTTACCTGCGTAACTGCACCTTCACCATAGACGAGGACTATCTGGGAACGGAGACCTTCTCCAAGCATGTTGACTTGTCGCATATCAGTGGCTTCGATATCGAAGGGTGCAGCTTCTCAACCATGAGAAACGTTACGGGTGTCTCGCCGTATTGTGTAGGAATAGGAGCATATAGCGCCGGTTTCAGGGTGGATTCCTATTGTGACCACCCCAATGCGAACAACATGACAGCTTGTCCCGAGGAGAATCTGGTTCCTTGTTCCTTCACCAACTTCTACCAAGGCATACACGCCTCCTGCGACAAAGGAAGTACATGTAGTTTCCGCATCGAAAATGCAGTGTTCAGCAACAACACCTGCGGGCTTTATGCCCTCAATACGAGTTACGGCATTGTTGTAAACAACGACTTTACCGTAGGTTGCGGTTGGGACTGTGACTTCGGCATTTATGCCGACGGTGTGTCGAACTTTTGTATCGAGGATAATACCTTCCAACCGAAAGTAACCAACACAGGCTCACCCTACGGCATAGCGATTGTCAACTCAAAAAGCGTCAACGATGTCTACAACAATGATTTCCAAAACTTGCGTTGCGGCAACGTTGCCGTGGGCAGCAACATCGTGACCCGCAACTCGCCATCGCTCACCGTCCAGGGTCTCACCTACACCTGCAACACGAATTCGGGCAATCTCATCGACTTCTGCGTACTCAAAGACGGCAATACAGGCGACATAGCCACCCAGCAAGGGTCGGCGACAATGCCAGCTGGCAACACTTTCAGTGGAAGCCAATATCACTTCTACAATGATGGCAATAACTGGATTGGATACTATTACGAACAAAACAATCCAAGTCAAACGCCTATCAATACCTCGCTATACCGTGTGAGCACTCACTTTACCAGCAGCTCCAACAGCTGCAATTCGCACTACAATGGTGGCTCGGTAACCAAGTCGGCAGCGGAAAAGGCCGCACTTGCGTCGGAATACCTTTCGGCACGTTCGACCTACAACAGCCTGCTCCAGCTTTATGAAAGCCGCATCGATGGAGGCAGCACACCCGCCCAGGTGACCGACATCAACACTGCCACGCCTTCCGACCTATGGCAACTCCGTGCGCAACTGCT
This sequence comes from uncultured Bacteroidia bacterium, assembly GCA_902767725.1. GTDB lineage: Bacteria > Bacteroidota > Bacteroidia > Bacteroidales > F082 > Limimorpha. Next base: position 9,922 of record CACXIM010000047.1, read on the forward strand.
CGGCATTTCTCCCTATGTCTCGGGCGAGGTGCTGACCACCGCGGCCGACCGCTACGATGTGTTCACCGACCCCGTCCTGTTCGAGATCCTCGCTGCCAACCCCGACGAGCTCAGGAAAGACTCGCTCATCAGCTACCTTGAGACCAAGGACCATCCCCTGCCGACCTACATGACCGACCTGCTCAGGGAGATGGCCTCGGGCTTCACGGCCCGTACCGCCCTGCTCGGGCAGATGGCGCAATATGGACATGACTTTAGACTTGCAGCAGGCGACATCGTGCGAAGCTGCCTCAACGACAGTGTCACTGACCTTACAGAACTCCGCACATGGCTTGCCAACATGGACGACATCGCATCCGACCGTATGATTGTCGCCTCCTACCTGCAAGAAGGCGATTCCGTCCACGCCTTCGGCTTGGCCAACATGCTGCCCGAGCTATACGGCTTGCAAGGCGATGCTCTTGCCGACCACACGGACTACATGCGACTGATAGAGTTGTACCAAACCCTCAACAGGGAAAGCCGCAACGTGAACACGCTGACCGATACAGAACTTTCGATGGTGAACGGCATAGCGGCTTCGGGAACAGGCACTTCGAAAACGATGGCTGAAGCCATTTTGATGGAACGTTCTGACGAAAACATATTGTCCTCCGAATGCCCCACAATGCCTGGAAACAATGGCGGAATTAGGGGAAGCGCTAGCTTCAAGGACACTTCACTGAACGAAGCCATGGGATTCACCGCCAGTGTGAGCCCCAATCCGGCCACAACTTGGACTACGGTGGAGTACACGCTTCCTGCCGACAAGTCACAAGCCTCATTTTCTGTTACCAATACGCTAGGCGTTATAGTGATGTCGACCGAACTGAACGGCAAGCAGGGACAAAAGGTGCTCGATCTGCATGGCTTGGCCGACGGCGTCTATTTTTATACCATCCGTTGTGGTGAATATACTACTACAGGAAAACTGGTAATCACAAAATAATACTAACTTTTGCCATAATTAGACAATAAACACTAACAACTATGAAAAAAACAACTATCATCATGCTCCTTGTCCTGGGAGCTTTCAGCCTCAAGGCACAAGATGTCGCCCCACTTGTTTCAGAAGGAAAACAATGGAATGTGGTATATTCCTATGTGCCATGGCCTCCCATTCATCGTGTTACCGATGCATACAAGGTGGAAGGCGACACCTTGGTTGACGGAACGACCTACAAGAAGTTGTTCACCACACGGAGCGAACATTTCACAAATTGGGAATTATGTGGTCTGCTTAGGGAAACCGAGGACGGACTGGTAAAACATCGCGAATATAGATGGAATCACACTTTTGGTAACGAAACCCTGCTGTATGACTTTTCCATGCAGCCAGGCGATTCCATTTGTTATTATGATGAACTTGCTGCTTGTTTGAAGCTCCTTAGGGTAAACGATACCATCCTTGAGGGAGAGAGTATGTCAAGGAAAAAGTATGTGTTTCAATACGAATACGAAGGTTTTCCTTCAAGTCATGGATACGAGACTTGGATAGAAGGGATAGGCAGTGAGTTTGGTATCCTTGGTGCCGGCTCACGTTTTCTCCTCGGCGGGACATACGACCTGCTTTGCTATTATGAAGACGACGGTCTCATTTGGCAAAACCCTCTCTTCAACAGTTGCTACATTGGTACCGATGGATTGGACGAATATACACCTGAATCTTCGGCATCGGTTTATCCCAATCCCGCAAAGGAAAAGGTTTCCATTGAAGGCTGTGAAGTATTTGAAGTAATGATATACAATGGTTTAGGCCAACTGGTTAAGAATCTCAAGCAAACAAAAGAAGTCAGCGTCAGCGATTTGCCAGAAGGCCTATACGTACTACGCATTACTGATATGGAAGGCCTGTCTGTTACAAAACGTGTCACCGTAATCAGATAAACCATGAAAAGGGTACTGATTTTCCTTCTCCCAGCAGCAGTGTTGGCCACAGCCGCCCTGCTACTGGCGGGATGCCATGGAACACACGAAACGGACAAGACACCTGCCGCCACGCAGGTGGAAGCCCAGGCGGACAGCACGGAAGCGGACACCATGGAAGCCTTCTATGAAAGGATGCGAGAATGGAAGGCGCTATACGGCTGGATGGTCCACTGGGAAAGCGAGAAATGAACTGCGAAAGCCTCAACTCTAAACAGCGGTTGAGGCTTTCTTTGTTTATCTGAATCTGAAAACTATCTACCACGCATAAGCCTCTTCCGTCATCCACTTGCCTTGTGCTTTCAAAACGCGCTCGATGACATTCCGGCCTTTTGTCGAACACTTGAACGCTATTTAAGTAGCCTTCGAATAGGTCTTAAGTGCGAAATAAAGCAGCAAGGGAAATACGCCACATCCGACTGAAAAGAGGGCATAAAAACAAAGTGGGCGCAACGAAGAAAAACGACGCGCCCGCTTTGTGATTTTTTGTACAATTCATTTTAGAGAATTGTACAATTTTTTTTTTTTTTGACTATGGTTCAATCTAATTTTCATATATTTGCAGTAAGAACAATAGAGAAATAGGTAAAGTAGAGTTTTTAAATAATTAAAAATCAAATAATTAACATTTAAAATAACTTATAACATTAACACTTAAAACATTAAACAAATGAAACAAAACAAATTGTATGTGGCTCCCCAAGTGGATGTCATTAAAATTGAATCGCAAGGTGTACTGTGTTCTTCCGGTAGTGTTGAAACTTCAGATTTCAACGGTACTGGCATGAACTTTACTCGTAGAAACGGTGAATGGTAATCGATGTAATTAAATGAATGTATAATGTAAAAAATCAGAGAAAAAATGAAAAAAGCTGTAAGAATGCTGGGTCTTTGCGCCCTTGTTGCTCTTGCTTTCACTGCTTGCAAGAAGAACGATACCCAAAAAGTGTCTTTCACTGCTACCATGCCTCAGACCGTTAACGATGTCAGAACTCACGCCAACGACCTTGGTACTGCATTGTTCTGGGATGAAGGTAATACGATTACTGTCCTCAATGCTGCCGGTCAAGATATGGATTTCACCCTCGTCAGCTTTGATGATCAAGTTGCTACCTTTACCGCAGAAGGTAATGCTGCTACGTTCATGCAAGATATCGAAACAGCCGATTACGTTGCTTTCTATCCTGCCGTCGTCGATGATGAAGGTGTGAGAATGACGATTCCTGCCGAACAAACCTATGAGGCGGGTGTGTGGTTTGCCAACGATCTCTATCCGATGGTTAGTTTCAACGAAGGTAACAACTTCGTTTTCCAAAGCAATTGTGGCTTCTTGAATGTGTCATTCAAGGATCTGCTGGGCGGCAGAGAAGCTGATAGAGTTGTCCTTACCGCCAATGAAGATATCGCTGGTGATATGGTTTATGCCAAGAATGGTATGAGCTATGTCTTTGAAGGCACAAGCAATACCATTACCATTACGAGTGCCACGAAGCAACCACTCTACTCTGATTGGGCTAGAGATTTTACGTTTGTCCTTCCCGAGGGTGTCTTGGCTAATGGCTTTACCGTTGAAATTTATGACGGTGAAACGCTTCTTGGTGGCGCAGCTACACAGGTTTCCAATCCTATTGTTGCTCAGCAATTCCTGATTATGCCTGTTGTCTTTCTTGGAGGAAATCAGCCGGAATAATTCGTATTGTTGAGTTGGGAATTTCCTAACGAATAAAAAAGTCCTCTGGTTTCAGAGGACTTTTTTATGTTTTGTCTTGAGTGGTTCCTACCACGCATAAGCCTCAGCCGTCATCCATTTCCCTTGTACTTTCAGAACGCGCTCGATGACATCGCGCACCGCTCCCTTTCCGCCAGGCTTTTCACTGACGAACTTGCTGATTTCCTTTACCTCGGGCGAGGCATCAGCAGGGCAGACGGGAAGCCCCACTTCTTTCATCACTTGAATGTCGGGGATATCGTCGCCCATGAAAAGAATTTGCTCAGCATAGAGACCTTTCTTATTCATGTACTCCTTGAGTTTCAGTACCTTGTCAGGGATGCCCGTGAACACGTCAGTCACACCGAGGCTGTTCATGCGGACTTCCATCGAGGGACAGATGGCGCCCGAGATAACGGCCACATGGTAGCCCAGTTTTGAGGCCAGTTGCAAGGCATAGCCGTCCTTCACATTGGTGGCGCGCCAAGGGTGCCCGTCATGGTCGCTGAAGACGGTGCCATCGGTCATCACACCGTCGTAATCGAAGATGAAAGTGGTGATGGGGGAGAAGTCGATTTCGTTCATGGAATGTTTGTTTTATGCCCCAAAAATAGGGATTTTTTTGTAAAACGACTTACATTAAGTAAAAAAGAGTAATTTTGCACTCTTAAACAAGACGCGAGGCCTCAAGTCCACGCCGTATTGCCTCATGGCGGAGGGACCGTCATTCCGCGAAAGCGGAACGCCATCTCCCAATAGCGAAGACGTATCCCTTTCGCTTGGGAGATTGCGGGTCACCTCATTCCGCGAATGTGGAACCGCAATGAGGCCAAGAGGCTGGAGGTTCCCAGTCCCGAAGTCCCGTAGTCCCGAGTCAAATAAAGTATATGAGAATCAGACATCAAAACGATAACGTTGAAGAGATTGTGGCCGCCACGATAGAGGCCATGGAAGCCGTCAAAGGCAAGGAAATCGTCACCCTCGACCTGAGGGAAATCACCACCGCCGTGACCGATTATTTCGTCATCTGTCACGCCCCTTCGAAGACCCAGGTCGATGCCATCGCCGACAAGGTGGAGGAACTGGTGTTCGAAAAGACGCATAGCAAGCCCTACCACGTGGAGGGTCGCGACAATACGGAATGGATTTTGATAGACTTCGTCGATGTCGTCGTTCATGTGTTCTTGGAATCAGCCCGTGGCTATTACAAATTGGAGGAGCTTTGGGCCGATGCCGAAAGAATCGTGAAAGAGGCTGAGGAGTAATCTTTTCAAAATCAGATTTTTACAATGGAGAATAACGAGAATAGAGGGCTCGGCAACAACCCGAACAGCCCCAACCAACCGAACCAAAAGCCCAACGGCAAAAGGCGGTTCAACCTGATGTGGATATATGCCATTTTGGCAATTGTCCTCATCGGGGTGAATTTCTTTGGCAGGGGCTCCCGTGCACCGCAAGAGGATATCGACCAGGGTAAGTTCATCGAACTGTTGGAGAAACAACAGATCCAGCGCATCGACTTGGTCAACAACAAAGATGCCGAGGTGTATCTCAACCAGAAAGGTTTGTCGGAGTATTTCCCTGACGTGACCCCTGACGCAGAGGGCACCACTTCTACACCGAGCTATACCTTCCGCATCGGCGACCTGGGTCGCTTCGAAGAGTTGGTGGAGAACGTGCAGAAAGAGAAAGAGATCAAAACGCCGGTGTATATCAACAATGTGGAACGCAAGAGTTGGGTCTCCGACTTTTTGATTGGCTGGCTGCCTTTCATCATACTGATTGTGATTTGGGTCGTCATCATGCGTGGCATGGGTCGCGGCATGGGTGGCGGAGGCGGCGCAGGCTCGATTTTCAACATCGGTAAGTCGCGTGCCCAACTCTATGATAAGAATACCAGCGTCAACGTGACATTCAAGGATGTGGCAGGGCTGGAAGAAGCCAAAGTGGAAATCATGGAGGTTGTCGACTTCCTGAAGAATCCTGAGAAATACACCAAGTTGGGTGGCAAAATCCCGAAGGGCGTGCTGCTAGTAGGCCCTCCCGGAACAGGTAAGACCCTGTTGGCCAAGAGTGTGGCAGGCGAGGCCAATGTGCCTTTCTTCAGCTTGTCGGGTTCCGACTTTGTGGAGATGTTTGTCGGCGTGGGTGCCTCGCGTGTCCGCGACCTGTTCAACAATGCCAAGCAAAAAGCCCCGTGCATCATCTTCATCGATGAGATCGACGCCATCGGTCGTGCCCGTGGCAAGAGTGCCATCACGGGCGGCAACGACGAACGTCTGCCCGACATCGTGGGTCGTAAGGAAATCTTTGAAGTGCACATGCGCGGCTTGAAGTTGGGCGATGATGTCGACAAGGACTTCCTTGCCAAGCAGACCCCGGGCTTCTCGGGTGCCGACATCGCCAATGTGTGCAACGAAGCCGCTTTGATGGCTGCCCGCAAAGGCAAGGAAGAGATTGACAAGCAGGACTTCCTCGACGCCGTTGACCGCATCATCGGTGGCCTTGAAAAGAAGAACAAGATCATCACGCCTGAAGAGAAGAAGGTCATCGCCTTCCATGAGGCAGGTCACGCCACCACGAGCTGGCTGCTGCAATATGCCCATCCGCTGGTCAAGGTGACCATCGTGCCGCGCGGCAATTCGCTTGGCGCAGCATGGTATCTGCCTGAGGAACGCCAAATCACCACCAAGGAGCAGATGTATCACGAGATGATTGCTACCTTGGGCGGTCGTGCCGCCGAGCAGGTGGTCTTCGGCCAGATTTCGACTGGTGCCTTGTCCGACCTTGAAAAGGTGACCAAGCAAGCCTTCGCCATGGTGACTTATTACGGCTTGGACGAAGAAATCGGCAACAGAAGCTACTACGACTCGAGCGGTCAGCAGGACTACAGCCTGACGAAGCCTTACAGCGAGAAGACGGCTGAAACCATCGACAAGGAGGTGAGCAAGATCATCGAGAAGGCCTATCAGGAGGCTATTGCCATTTTGACAGACCATCGTGATGGCTTGTCGCAGTTGGCCAACAAGCTCATCGAAGAGGAAGTCATCTTTGGCGAGGATTTGGAACACATCTTCGGCAAACGCCCGTGGAACAATTCCGAAGACGAGAAATTGAAAGACGCAGCCCTGAAGGCAGCTGAAAAAGAACCTGAAAACGCTTAAACGCCATGGCTTGGGATAATAAAGGAGAGAACAAGGACGCCACCTTCAAGGAGCAGATGCTCGCCAAGGTGCGCAATGCCCTCATCGAGCGGCAGGAGGCCTTGTTTAAGGACATTGACAAGCGCACCGAGACGTGGGTGCCCATCAAGGAAGAAGACGGCACAGCCATCACCTTCGTGCAAAATTTCAAGGAACATGGCGGCATCTTCATCTATTTGGAGAGCGAGGCCGAGTTTGCCGAGTGTATCAGGCAGCTGGCACCCGAAAATGGTTGGGAACCAATATGGTGCACCAGTCCAAAGATGAAGCAAATGTTGAGTAAATATGGCGTTCCTTTCACGGATAGCAAAGAGCGTGAGCCTAAGCAGAAACTCGTCAGCTTGACGGGTTGCGAGTGTTTGGTGGCGCAGACAGGCAGCATCGTCCTCTCCGATGCCATGACGCAGTCGCGTGAGGCCTACGCCTTGCCCGACATCCTTTTGGTGTATGCCACCACCGACCAAATCGTCCCTGGTATGCGCACGGCTTTCCAGACTGTGAAGCGGAAATACGCCAAAAACAAGCCCTCTCAGATTACCGTCATCACGGGACCCAGCCGCAGCACCGACATTGAACAAACCCTAGTCATCGGTGCTAATGGCATTCGCCAAGTGGCGGTGTTCCTTGTTGACGAGGAATAAACTTGTAGGGCTGTCACATCGTGGCAGCCGCTGTATTGATTGATTCATAACAGCGACTGCCGTAATACGACAGCCCTACAAGTGTTTATTTCAATGTGTCTATAATTTGTTCAATCGAAACGCCTTCGGCCTCAGCCGTGTAGTTACGGATAATGCGGTGGCGCAGAATCGGGATGGCCACACGTTGTACATCTTCGATGTCGGGCGAGTATTTGCCCGTCAGCAAGGCGTTGGCCTTGGCACCGATGATGAGGTATTGCGAGGCACGCGGACCTGCGCCCCAGCTGAGGTAACGGTTGGCCCAGTCATGGGCTTTCTCAGTGTGGGGACGGGTCTTGGCAACCAGATTCACTGCATATTCGTAGACGTTGTCAGGCACAGGCACACGACGCACCAGTTGCTGGAAATAAAGAATTTCCTCGGGCGACAACACGGCATTCACTTCGGCAACATTGCCAACGGTTGTGCTCTTCACGATGTCGATTTCCTCTTCGTAGGAAGGATAGTCGAGCATGAGGTTGAACATGAAACGGTCCAACTGGGCCTCGGGCAGGGGATAGGTGCCTTCCTGCTCAATGGGGTTTTGGGTGGCCAAAACGAAGAACGGCTCCTGCAACTTATAGGTCTTGCCCGACACGGTGATGCTCTTCTCCTGCATGGCTTCGAGCAAGGCGGCCTGGGTCTTGGGAGGGGTACGGTTGATTTCATCGGCCAAGACGATATTGGCGAAGACAGGTCCCTTGATGAACTTGAACTGTCGCGACTCATCCAAGATTTCCGTACCCACGATGTCGGAGGGCATCAGGTCGGGGGTGAACTGAATGCGGCTGAAACTCAGGCCTAAAGCTTTACCTATGGTGTTGACCAATAAGGTTTTGGCCAATCCAGGCACGCCTACAAGCAGCACATGGCCTTGACAGAAGATGGACAGGATGGTGTCGTGGATGATGTCATGCTGTCCGACGATGACTTTACCGATTTCCTTGCGGAGGGTCTCATATTTCTCGACCAGTGCCTTGGCACCGTCGACATCAGAAGCGTAGTTTGTCATTGAAATTTCCAATCGTAATAAAAATCGTTGTTCTTGTAGGCTTCGTCCAAGCGGATGAAGGCCTTGCCAGCTTTGTTGGCTACCCATTTTTCGATGGCTTGCTGTCGTTTTTGACCTAAGGCCCAGCTCTGGATGAGGCTATAGTCTTCCTTCAAGTTGGCCTGATGCGCTTCGGTCTTGCGCTTGACCATGACGAGACGGAAAGCGTCGTTGTTTTCGTTGGTGGTCATCGGCAAGGCGTCACTCACTTCTCCCACTTCAAGGCGGCTGATGACGAAAGCCAGGTTTTTGTATTCGGCATAGTAGTCTTCGAGTTCCTTCAGGTCTTGCATGCTAAGCCAATTTCCACCTGTGGCAGCGTTGCTGAGGTAGCCACCGTTGCTCTTCGAGTCGTCGTCGCTGTATTTCTTGCAGGCCTCTTCGAAGGTCATGTCGCCGTTGCGGATGAGTTGGGCAACTGAGTCAAGTTGGTTTTGGGCTTTCTCCAAGGCCTCTACGGGTACTTTGGCTTTTAAAAGGATATGGCGGCAGTTGACGGTCTCGCCCCTGCGTTCAATCAGTTGGATGATGTGGAAACCATGTTCGCTCTCCACCACATCAGAGATTTCGCCGTCCCTGAGGTTGAAGGCGACATTCTCAAATTCAGGGACATATACACCTCTGCCAGCAAAACCAAGCTCGCCGCCTTGGCTGGCCGAGCCTCGGTCTTCGGAATAAAGCACAGCCATGGTGGAGAAACTGCTCTCGCCTTCGAGGATGCGTTTGCGGATTTGGTAAAGGCGGTCTTTCACCTGCAGCTTTTCGTCGATGCTGACGGGCGGACGCTTCACAATCTGCACGATTTCATAGCTGGGGCTAATGTTCGGCAGGCTGTCCTTAGGGATGTTGTTGTAGAAGTCTTTCACCTCTTGCGGCGTCACCTTCACATTTTCCATGATCTTGGCTTGCACCTGCTCTTGCAGCATGTTGTCTTTCGAGGCCTGTCGTACTTCTTCCTTGATCTCCGACATGGTCTTTCCGAATTGGGCTTCCATCTTTTCCTGTGAGCCGAAACGGCTGACTAAGATTTGGATCCTTCTGTTCAGCTCCTTATCCACTTGCTCGTCGGTGACTGTGATACTGTCCATTTCAGCCTGGTTGAGCATGAGCTTTTGGAGCAGAAGTTCTTCCAAAATATGGCTTCTCACTTCCTTGCCTGTGCCATCGGCCATGCCTTGCAGGCGGTATTGGATGTATTGGTTCTCGATGTCGGATTGAAGGATGATGTTCTTTCCGACCACGGCCACCACCTTGTCAATCACCTGTGGTTGACGGTTTTGTGCCGTCATCGGCAAGGCCAAAAACAGCAGCGCTATGATAATCCAGTTTTTTTTCATTATTTAAATGTCTCTTTTATAACTCTAAACTCTAAACTTTCAACTGACTCTAAACTCTAAACTCTCAACTCACTCCACCCTACGGGAACCCACATAAACCTCAAACGCTTCCTCGCTTTTCGCTTTTTCGTACAAATCCTCCTGCATCTTGTTGATCATGGCTTGTTTGCGTTGGGCGAGGATGACGCTCTTAATGTTGTCGCGCACCATGTCCATAGGTGAAATGCTTTCTTCCAACAGGTAGTCGACGAAGCGCACCATATAGGTGTAGTTGTTCGCTTCGAAACTGACGAACTTGTTCTTTTTCAGGAAGCTCTCGGCGTTGAAGATCTGTATCGGGACGATGTTGGTCAGCTCGTCGAGGCGTATCCATTGGTCTACATCGACAAAGCTCTTCACGGCATAATAGTTGGCTTGGATGTCGATGTTTTGGAGCATCAGCGTGTCGGGGTCGTTCAGCAGCTTCTTGAAATCGGCTTTTTGCTTGCTGTCTTCACCGAGGATGACGTAGACCACGCGAACCATGGTGTTACGCAGTTGGAAGTCTTCCTTGTTCTGTTCGTAGTATTCGGCAATCTCGTCTTCGCTGACGATGGTGTCCAGTTTCTGGTTGATGAGTTGGCTTTCGTAGGCGTAGATGACCAGTGAGTTGCGGTATTCCTCCATCTGCTTGTCGAGGTCGAGTGCTTCCTTGTCGAGGTTGTTCTCGGCCTGATGGATAAGCACTTGCCTTCTAATCCATGAATCGATGAAGGTGCTAACCCGCTGGATGCTGTCCATGGTGCTGACTCCTGCGGGTACGATGCCCTGTAGGTCTGACTCATAGAGGTACTTGCCATAGCATTCGGCCACTACCACTTCCTTCGAACTCTTCTGGAAGTAGTCGCAGCTTGCCATCAGCACAAGTGAAGCGATACCGATCAGAACGCCTAATCTCATCATTGATACATCTGCCTGACTTTATCCAACACTTTTTCGTTGATTTTCACGGGATAGCGTTCCTTCAGTGACTTCACCCATTGTTGCTCGAGTTCCACTTGGTAGTCGGAGGTGACGAGGCCGCGGGCTTCCTTCAAGGTCTTTTGTTCGGGCTTACGCACTTCTCTGATGCAGACGATGGTGGTCGATTGATCGACGGTGGAGGGGATTTCGTTCCTCACACCCACCTTCCATTCGGTCTTGTCAACGGAATTGTCGTCACCCTTTTGGTAATAGCCTCTGCGCACGAACACACCGGGGATTGAATCGCGATGGACGGTGCGATAAAGGCTGTCAAGTTCGATGCCATTATCCAGAAGAGCCTTCACTTTGGGCAGCGATTCGGGCTTTGTTATCGTGACGATGGTGGCAAAGACGCGATCACCCCACATGTATTTGTCGGCATTGCGTTGGTGGAATTGCTCAAGGCCAACTGTGTCTTTCACGGCTTTGTCCCACACTTCCTTGTCCATGAGGTCGAAGAGCAGGATGCCGTCCTTGTATTCCTGGACCAAAGCCTTGAACTCGGGGTATTTGTCTTCAAGGTGAGCGTCGGCATAGTCCATGACGACGCCGTTGGAGAAGTCCTCATAAAGCTGATAGGCGTAGGTGGCAGGTGTGGCAAATTTCTGCTTCGTCATGTTTTTCTTGATATAGTCGACAAAATCCCTCACTTTCGTAGGATTGCCTTCCAAACTGAAAAGAGAGGCATTCAAGTCAGCTTTGTTGGAGGGCTCGTAGGTCTTGTCGAGGATGGTGCTGTCGATGGTGGCCAAGAAGGCTTCCAGGTGTTTGTCGTTCTGCTTGAACTTGTATTCGCTTTTCACCTGCTTCAGTACCATCTCTTCCGATTTCTTGGAGCGCATGTCTTTTTCGATGCGTTCGGCGAGACCTTGTTTCTCCTTCTCGAAGGTGTCAATTCCCGACTTGTTCAACAGCTTGATGATATGGAAGCCGTAATTAGTGCGTACGGGTTTGGCAATCTGACCGATTTCCAGCGACTTGCAGACCTCGATAAACTCAGGTACGATGCGGCTGACAGTGAATGGGCTGAGGGCACCGTCACGTACAATCGTGCCCTTGTCATCGGTGTATTGATTCACTTTTTCTGTCCAGTTCTTACCGTCTTTATCCATCAGTTCCTTGTAGATGTTGTCTGCTTTTTGCTTCATGGCGGCCACGTCTTCTTCAGAGGCGTCGTAGGGCAGCTGCAGGAAAATATGGGCAGCTTGGATCATGCCCATGGCATCGGTCACGCTTTGTACCTTGATGATGTGGTAGCCGAAGTCGCTGCGCACGGGCATCGAGATTTCGCCTTCTTTGGTTTTGTAGGCACCAGTTTCGAAAGGATACACCATGTCAAAGACGGTGAAATAACCGAGGTCGCCGTGGTTGCCAGGGCGGGCAGGGGAGTCATTGGTGGCTTTCATGCCTTTAGCCGAGGGGTCTTCGGAATATTGGTCGGCCAAGGCTGCAAAATCGGCACCTTTGGCTAAGGCCTTCTTGCGGATGTCCATGGCTTTGTTGTAGGCCTTCAGCGTATCCGATGGCAATGCGTTCTTGTCGCAGCGGATGAGGATGTGCGAGGCGCGGATGTCCTTTTGCTTCCGCTCGTAGGCTTCCTGGATCAGCTCGTCGGTGATGTCGTCACTGCTCATGAAAGGCTTTGCCAGTTGCTTGCGATAGCCCGCCAACTCTTTCTGGAACTTGGCACTGGTATCGAGTTTCATGCGCTCGGCTTCCATCACTTTCATGCGGAAGGTAGTGAAGAGGTCGAGGTATTCGTCAACGGTTTTCTTTTCGATGACATCACTCTTGAGGTTGTTCTTATAGTACACGTCGCAAAACTCCTTTGCAGTAATGTCTTGGTCACCAATGGTCATCAACACCTGCTTGTCGAGTTTCGATTGTGCATTGGTCAAAAAAGCTGGCATGATGAATGATGCCAACACAAACAGTTTCAAAAAGTTGCTTTTTTTCATTTCTGATATCTTTGTTTGCTTGTTATGTTCAATAACGTGGTTTGCCGATGGTTATTATTTTAAGGAGCCTTCCACTTCTAAACCTTCTGTGAGGACGTGGAGGTCTTTGACGTCGACTTTCTCAAATACGGTCTTCACATTCTCTATCTGGTCGAGATGGAGTAAAATCTGGCTTTCGGGGCGTTTTTCAATCAACCCTGTGGGAATCTTGTCTTTCAACAGGCTGAGCACCGTGGTGAGCATGGTGTCGGAGCCTAAACCGGCGTCAAGTTGGAGCAAAAGGTCACTTCCCACCAGTTCTTTGATGATCAAATTAGCCGAGATGTCTTTCTTGATGAAACCCAAGTTGAGGGGGTAGGTCACGCGTATGGTTTTCCCGTCAACGAAGGCAAGTCCGATCTGTTGCTTAGCCTTTTCTGCAATAAGGTTTTGCAGTTCAGGGAATGATATGGATGCCTTCATTAGCTTCTCTTGCTATAGTTTGGGGCTTCCTGCGTGATGGTCACATCGTGCGGATGGCTTTCGAGGATGCCTGAGTTGGTGATGCGGATGAACTTGGCCTTTTTAAGCTCGTCGATGGTGTGTGAGCCTGTGTAGCCCATGCCTGAGCGCAGGCCACCGACCATCTGATAGATGACCTCGGAGAGTGTGCCTTTGTAAGGGACGCGACCAGCGATGCCTTCGGGAACAAGCTTCTTCACGTCTTCCACGTTGTCTTGGAAATAACGGTCTTTCGAGCCTTGCTGCATGGCTTCGAGTGAGCCCATGCCGCGGTAGGTCTTGAACTTACGACCTTCGTAGATGATGGTGTCGCCTGGCGACTCGTCCACACCAGCGAAGAGCGAGCCTGCCATGATGGAGGAGGCACCTGCGGCCAAGGCCTTCACGATGTCGCCCGTATAACGGATGCCACCATCGGCGATGAGCGGAATGCCAGTGCCTTCCAAGGCTTTTGCCACGTCCATGACTGCGGTGAGCTGTGGCACACCGATGCCGGCCACCACACGCGTGGTGCAGATGGAGCCGGGACCAATACCCACCTTGATGGCATCAGCGCCAGCCTCGGCCAAGGCCTTGGCAGCTTCGGCGGTGGCGATGTTGCCCGCCACGATGTCGATGTCGGGATAGTTGGACTTGAGGTTGCGAACCATGTCGATGACGCCTTGCGAATGGCCATGGGCAGTGTCGACGACCAAAGCGTCCACGCCCGCGTCGACTAAAGCGGCGGCACGTTCAAGGGTGTTGGAGGCAATGCCCACGGCAGCGGCTACGCGCAGACGACCGCGCGAGTCCTTGCAAGCGTTGGGGCGAGCCTTCACCTTGATGATGTCTTTATAGGTGATGAGGCCGACGAGATGGTTGTCTTTGTCGACCACAGGTAGTTTTTCGATTTTGTATTGTTGCAGAATGTCGGCAGCCTTCTCAAATGATACCTCGGTGGTCGTGATGAGGTTTTTGCTTGTCATCACCTCGGCGATGGGACGTTCGAGACCGCGCTCGAAACGCAGGTCGCGGTTGGTGACGATGCCGACCAGCACGTTGCCGCTGTCCACGACGGGGATGCCGCCAATGTGGTATTCGCTCATCAGGTCAAGGGCGTCTTTCACAGTGGCATCGACATGGATGGTAACTGGGTCGCTGATCATGCCGTTCTCGGCGCGTTTCACCTTGCGCACCTCGGCAGCCTGCTTGCCGATGGTCATGTTCTTATGCAGCACGCCGATGCCGCCTTCCTGGGCGATGGCGATGGCCATGCGGCTCTCCGTCACAGTGTCCATGCCAGCGGAGACCACGGGGATGTTGAGGTCGATATTGCGTGAGAATTTGGTCTTCAAACTTGTCTCGCGAGGGAGTACGTTACTATAGGAAGGGACCAGCAGGACGTCGTCGTAGGTCAGGCCTTCACCAACAAATTTTTCATTATCAATTGCCATGGCGGATTAGGTTTTAATTAATCTGCAAAGATATGGATTTTTTCGATTGTATTGGTGGTTATGGGCCTAAAAAATGGCAAAAGCCACCGAAACGGTGGCTTTTGTGTTCAAAAAGTGGAGATGGAGGGAGTCGAACCCTCGTCCAAACAAGGAACCCCCATGGTTTCTACATGCTTATTCCGCTGTTGGTTTTCGTGCCGTGCAAGGGAGCGAACGCCCTAAACGCGACCTTATCTCCTAAGTTTCGCCTCGTCGTCGGAGCGCCGACAAGACTATCCCGAAATTGATTAGCACCCCGGGCTCAGGCCGGAATCAGGAATCTCCACCTGCGGGATGTTTCGTCCACCCACCTTGTGAGCGGATTAAGCCAGTAATCTACTGTACTTCGATTAGGCAGCGAAAGCGTAGTTATTCTCG
>CACXIM010000048.1 GCA_902767725.1 uncultured Bacteroidia bacterium
TCTCTCACCCCAGCTACCAGCACCGGTATACTGACCCATCTGGACGTTATCGATGAAGAAGTAGCCATAATCCCAACCGCTTTCGCAGGAGATCTTGCCATAGAAGCTCATTTCACCGTCGGCAGGGATTTCAACCGTCACGGTCATGTTGCTCACCACGTTGTTCACGCCAGCGCCACCGCTCTTCATGCAGTAGGTGCCTTCGTACGGGTTGTTGGTGGTCACGCTCCAAGGATAGCTGCCGTCCAGCTGCCAATCGAACATGCTGAAGTCGCCAGTTTCGAAGTCCTCGATGATGTCGCTGCCAGGCAGACCGCAGCCCCAGTACACCTTAACGTACGGGCTGTGGGGATCCAAGCTGTCAGGATAGTATTCGGCAATCACGCCACAGACGGGATCGAAGTTCTCGTCAAGGATGTAGTCGTACGGGCTGGCCGTCTCGTTGTAGTTCACCACGATGGGCTCACCCTGGACAGGAACGTATGCAGTCTGGTAACCGTTGCAAGCGGCTTGGCCGTCGTAGGCAGGACCTGCATAGATGTGGCCGCTGTAGTAGCCGTTGCCATCAGTCGTGAAGTTGTAGGTGTGGCTCACGCCGAACTCGTCAAGACCAACCATGGTGACGGTGGCGCCGGCGATGCCAGTAATGCTGTCTTGCTCATACACATGGCCGTTCACGTCGCCGTAGCCGGAGACCTTCACGTTCACGGTGTTCGAAGGAGCGCTTTCGCCTTCGTCATAGACTGCGGTAACATAATAGGTGTAGCCATCCATGTTGTAGGCCAGAGGACCGTCGGTGTAAGTGGTGGCGCCGATGTTGTTCACCTGGGTCTCACCGATCTTCACACCATCACGGTAGATGAAGTACTTACGATAGGTACGGTCGACAACCGGGTTCCAGCTGAGGACGATCTGTTCGTCGTTGAACACGGTCTCGTCGGCGGCATGCAGGTTCTGCGGAACGTTGAGGTGGGTCGTGAAGCCCCAGATCGGGCTGCGCACGCCTTCAGGGCAGGCGCCGTTGTTGTTGAACTCGACGTGCCAGAAGTAGTTGGTGTTGTTCCACAGGTTGCGCACGGTGTAGCTGTTGGCCAGCTCAGTGCTGAAGCTACCATCTTCAGGATAGATGATCGTCTGCGGGTGGCTCGGATCCGGGTAGTAGGTGCTACCGAAGACCAGACGCCAACCAGTGGCATAGTCCGGGATTTGCCAACGCAGCGTGACGCTGGCGGGCTCGATCTCGTCGGCATCGTCGGCGGGTTCGGGATTGAAGGCAAAGCCCTCAACTGCCGGGCAAGGCATAAGCTCGGCATTGATGGTCACCTCCATGGCCTCGTCGGTCGAGGAAGCTACCAGGTAATAGGTACCAGCAGCCACAGAGGCATCGGTGATGACGGGACCGTAGGCCATGCCGTCGCGAACGACTTCGCGGCCGTGCGTGCCATCAGCCAGAACCGGAAGTACCAAAGACATAGGAGGTGGTCTCCATGTTGTAAGCGCCTTGAGAGTCATTGTAGGAATAACCGCTAGCGGTAAAGCTTTGGGTACCACATTGCCAGTTGATGCCGGATGCCCAGGCACCGTTGTTACGCTGCACGGAGATCAGGATGTTGCTGTGTCCGTCCCAGGCGAAAGTGCCTTCGTTGAAGACGAACTCATCCCAACCCACAGTGGGGGTCATGTTACCGGTATACCATCGGGGCGGTGGTCACGCCAGCTTCCTCAAGTTCAGCGGCGAGGAACATCTCCTGGCTCATCGAATAGTTGTAGAAGCAGTAGAACGGAATTAAACCCGTCTCGTTGGTGCCTTCACCAATCTGGGCCTCAAACGGGGCACCGGCAGCGCTGCCGCCAGCAGCGGCGATGGGGCCGTTGTAGTTGTTGTCAGCCATCGGGTGCGGCCGTTCGGTGCCTTCCTGCAAATACAGGGCGACCTTGCCGTTCTCACCTTCGGTGACAGAGGCGTTCAGCATCATGTCGTTTGCAAACACGAGCTTGTACACTGCATCGTAGCCTTCCGGAATCTCGGGGAAGGGCAGGGTGTAGTCGTTGTGCAGGGTCGTGTTGTGGGCCTGAATGGGAGTCTCAACGAAGGGGAAAGTGGTGGCCTCTTCACAGGGATATTCCACTACATCCGGAACTTGAGGATCGTACATCTCAACCACAACCGGCCAGATATGAGCGGCACGGATGCCTTCGGTGATGGCAACGAACTGACGTTGGATGAGACCGGCCTGGGCATTTTCGGTGGTGCTCATGAGCAGGTCGACATCAGCTGAGGGAGCCACCTGGAAGGGCAGTTCCTCACCCTCGACGGCGAACATGCCATCGCTAGGAGTGAAGTCGAGCACGTTCACAGTGTAGTTCGGGCCTTCGCTGTACATGGTGAACTCGAACAGCAGCCGGCAGGGCGAACGCCCAGGTTCAGGCTGTCGATGACTTCGGTGTCACCGTCCATGTACTTCACGTGCAGTTTGTCTTCCATGGTACCGTCGCCGCTACCGCCGCCCAAGTTGACGACGACGTTGTCGACGTGGAAGTAGTCACCCGTGGGGTTCACACTGCTGTCCTTCGAGTAGCTCCACTTGAAGGTGTGTGAGCCAGCGGCAACTTCATAGCTGTAATTGTTCCAGCCACTGACATTGGCACCATAGCTGAACTGCTGGGTACCGTCAATGTAAAACTGACATTTGTCCCAAGCAGTGGTGGAACCTTCGCCCATGCAGAGGGCATCAAACGAAATCGTGCCATCAGCCGCGAAAACAAACGTGGCTTCGATGGTCGAAGTCGAACTGCTAACGCCACTGTTGCTGCTGCTCATGCAGTAGCCTCCGTGGTCGGTCACCACCGTCCAAGGATAGGTGGTGCCGTTGGTCCAAGTAGCAGGAATCGCCTGATCTTCGAAGTCGAAGGTCAGCGTTTCCCTCACTTGAGCCTGCACTTGCACTACGCCCATGAAGGCGAGCACAAGCGTCATCATCAAAGAAAATACTTTCTTTTTCATAATGAATTGAATTGATTAATAAATAAGTGAATTAATAATAGGTTCAAATAAAAAAGGACACGGGACTGCGGGACGCAAAATGCGCGATGCAGAGCCGCAAAAACACGAATTCCACCGCTGCACAAGGGCATGGTGGCATCAATTTTCCTAAGCATGAAAAGGACATTCGAATGCATAGTAAACGCGTTGTTTTGTTGTCTAGACACTAACATGACTAACAACTCGGTTTTTACCCTTAGTCGAAAATGCATTTTTTTGAAAAAAGACGTTTTTTTCGGAAAAAAAGAAAAATTTTTCCAAAAATGTTTGGTGGATTGAAAAAAGTTGTATCTTTGCAGCCGCAAACGCGAAAGATAAAGCGTAGCAAAACGAGGGGCATTAGCTCAGTTGGCTAGAGCGCTTGCATGGCATGCAAGAGGTCATCGGTTCGACTCCGTTATGCTCCACATTCGACTCCGTTATGCTCCACAAAAAAAGGAACCCTGCTAATAGCAGGGTTTTTTGTTTGCCAGTCCATTTGAATCATGGCTTTTCTCCCGCGTCGCTTTGCGCTTCCCCCTCTGAGAGGGGGCTAGGGGGAGTAAAACAATCCTTTCACCTTATTTCATCACCTTCCACCACTTGCTTGATAATCCAGTTTGCAATTCTTTCAGCATCTTTTCTCACCTCACCATCATTCACCCTAATCACCTTCAAACCTATTGCATGCATTTGTCTGTCACGTTCGGAATCCTTTTCTTGAGCTTCAGCTGAATAATGTGAATAGCCGTCTATCTCAACCACCAAATTCAATTGCTTGCAATAAAAATCAGCAATGTAGTTCAATATGGGATATTGCCGACGAAACGCATAGCCCATATTCTTTGCTCTCAAACATTTCCACATCTTGACCTCTGCAATCTGATAACCTTTCCGCAAATCACGACTAAATTGTTTCAGCCTTGGATTATAAGGCAAAAAGTTGGGGCCAAAAGTCAAACCTTTCGGGTTGATGCCTTGACTTGAAAGAAATTCAGGGGTGATGTCGTGGAAGAACATAAACTTGAGTTATTGCTGATTAGATGAGCATTTTACTCCCCCGCCCTTTGGGCACCCCCTCTGAGAGGGGGAAGCCTACCGGACGAGTGCCTACCGGACGCAAGACCTACTGGTCACTGGTTTGAAGCTCTTCCAATGCCCGCTGCAAGATCTCATCCATCGGGGCGTAGATGGGATAAAAGCCCTCATCGTCGAAGAGATTGCGGGCAACGTAGGCCTTCAGCAAGGTGTTGGCCTCCCGACGAGCCACACGCTTTTGTTCATCATTTCCCTTGATGCCTTTCTCCCCTGCCCTCTTCACCAACTCGTCAAACATGGCATCGCTCACCGCAAACGAACGGTCGAAAGCCTCAACGGTCTGGTAGCGCTGCAGCTGAGCACGGTGCTTGTCGGTGTAGTCGAAGGCATACTGGTAGAGCACACCCGTATTGGCGATGCGGTTGAAATAATACTCGGTGCTATCGTCGACGAGCGGGACGTACACATCGGGCATGATGCCGCCACCGCCGTAAACGGTCTTTCCCTTAGGCGTGGTGAACTTCAACGAATCGGCAAAGTGGATGCTGTCGGGGTGGAAAAGCTCGCCGTTCTCGTAGCGTTCGTATGACTCAAGCAAATATTTCTCGTGATCCTTGTCGTAAGGCTTCTGGATGCAACGACCCGTAGGCGTGTAGTAGCGTGCCACTGTGAGACGAATGGCCGACTGGTCGCTGAGCATGATTTGCTCCTGCACGAGGCCCTTGCCAAAGGAGCGGCGCCCGATGATGGTGCCACGGTCGTTGTCCTGCAAGGCACCCGCCACAATCTCACTGGCACTGGCCGACTCGCCATCGATGAGCACCACCACGGGCATTTCTTCCAACATGCCTTTGCGACGGGCCTTCATGTACTGGCGCGGGCGGTTGCGACCTTCGGTGTAGACGATAAGGCTACCTTTGGGCAAAAACTCATCGGCGATGTCGACGGCAGCGGCAAGATAGCCGCCCGTGTTGCCGCGAAGGTCGAATATGAGTTGCTTCATGCCTTGGGCTTCCAGATTAATCACTGCATTTTTGAACTCACTCACTGTGGTGGCCGAGAACTTGCTCAACTTGAGATAGCCCGTTTTGTCGTCGAGCATATAGGCGATGTCGACGCTATAGGTGGGGATGGCATCGCGGGTGATGGTATAATCGAGCAGGCCCTCCACCCCACGGCGCAACACGCGCACGCGCACCTTGGTCCCTTTTGGTCCTTTCAGCTTGCGCATCACGTCCTCGTTCTTCAGTTTCTTGCTAGCCACAAGGGAGTCGTCGACGTAGACGATACGGTCACCGGCAAGAAGACCCACCTTCTCGGAAGGACCTCCCTTGATGACGTTGACGATAGCGATGGTGTCTCTCTCCAGTCGGAACTGCACGCCGATGCCGTCGAAACTGCCCAACAATGGGTCGTTCACCTCATTGAACTCGTCCAAGGAGATGAAAGCGCTATGCGGGTCGAGTTCCTCCATCATGGCGGCGATGGCCCCATCCTGCAACTTCTGCGCATCGGGCTTCTCGACATAGTCGTTGCCCACATACCACATCACCTCGTCGAATTTGCTTCCACCTTCGACTTGGACCTTCTTGGCTACACCTTTATTAATATATAGGCCGATGAGGATTCCTGAGAGCAGGATGATGATGACCCAAAGGGGGCGGATTCGGTTTTCCATTGATTCAATTAATTAGGAATGCGGAATGCTGAATTATGAATGGATACCATTCCACATTCAGCATTCCACATTCAGCATTAAGCATTCTACATTAAATTGTTGCGCTTGAAAGTTCCAAATTGCGGTCCATCTTACGGAAGAGACCTTGCAGCACGGTGCCAGGACCCACCTCAACGACGGAACGCACGCCTGTGGCGAGGATGTTGCTCATGGTCTGCGTCCAAAGCACGGGCGAAGTCAGTTGGGCAATAAGGTTCTTCTTGATGATTTCGGGGTCATTGACCGACTGGCCGGTGACATTTTGGTAAATCGGGCAGATGCCTTGGCTGAAGTTCGTCTCCTTGATGGCTTCGGCAAGCTCCACGCGGGCCGGTTCCATCAGTGGGCTGTGGAAGGCACCACCCACGCTCAACGGCACCACGCGCTTGGCGCCGGCTTCCTTCAGCTTCTCGGAAGCAGCGGCCACGCCCTCAACCGAGCCTGAGATGACGAGTTGGCCAGGACAATTGTAGTTGGCTGGTACCACCACCATATCCTTCACCGAAGCGCAAATCTTTTCGATAGCAGCATCCTCCATACCGATGACAGCAGCCATGGTGCCAGGCTGGGCCTCACAGGCTTTCTGCATGGCCATGGCGCGCTTGCTCACAAGGCGCAAACCGTCTTCGAAGCTGAGTACCTTGTTGGCGACAAGGGCTGAAAACTCACCCAAAGAGTGGCCCGCCACCATGGTAGGATCGAACTCTTCGAGCATCGAAGCCAAGATGACAGAATGCAGGAAAATGGCCGGTTGGGTCACCTTGGTCTGGCGCAAATCCTCTTCAGTACCTTCAAACATGACATCGGTAATCTTGAACTTCAGGATGTTGTTCGCCTTCTTGAACATGTCTTTGGCTTTGGAGAAGTTGTCGTACAAATCCTTGCCCATCCCCACAAATTGGGCCCCTTGACCGGGGAAAACGTATGCTTTTATCATTGTTTGATTTTATATTTAAGATTCAAAATTCAAAGATTCAAAGATTCAAAGATTCAAAATTCAAAAATTAAGGATTCAATGTAGATTGCTTCCGATTAATTGGAAAAACTCTTCACGGGTCGATTCGCGCTCGAAAGCACCGATGAAATCACTCGTTGTGGTCACTGCTCCCTGCTTCTGCACGCCACGCATCGACATGCACAAATGTCGAGCCTCGATGACCACGGCCACGCCCAAAGGATGCAAGGCATCGTTGATGGCGTTCTTGATTTGTGTAGTCAGGCGTTCCTGCACCTGCAGACGGCGTGAGTAGGCCTCCACCACGCGCGCTATCTTACTCAACCCTGTGATGTAGCCGTTGGGGATATAACCCACATGCGCCTTGCCGATGAATGGGATCAAATGGTGTTCGCACAAGGAATACACTTCGATGTCCTTGACGATGACCATCTGGCGGTAGTCTTCCTTGAACTTGGCCGACAGCAGAATCTCCATCGGGTCCTGTTGATAACCATGTGTGAGGAACTGCATTGACCGCGCCATGCGCAAAGGGGTCTTCTGAAGACCCTCGCGCTGGGGATCTTCACCCAAGAGCTCCAGGATAGCGGTATAGTGTTCCTGAAGTTTGGCCAAACGTTCCGGATCGTACTGCTCGATGACTTCGTATCCGAAACGTTTCCTAAGCATTTCATCCATCATCAACCGATTTTTTGCTTAGGCATGGCCACCGTCGACTGCTGTCCCATGACACACTTGCCCGTAAACTGGGCGCCCACTTCGATGAGGAGTTGTTTCGTGGTCAAATCCACTTCCACCTTCGAGGTCGACTTCAAAGCAGTCAGCTCATCCGTGTTGATATTGCCTTTCACGGCGCCTGATATCTCAGCTTGCTTGCAGGTGAGGTCGCCTTCCATGACGCCAGTCTGGCCAATCACGACCTTGCCATTCGACTTCAGCGATCCGATCAGATGTCCGTCGATGCGGATGTCGCCATTCGACTCGATGTCACCTTTGATAGTGGTGCCAGCGCCAATGAGGTTGCGTACTTGTGATTCCATTAATGCCATAACGCTTTATTTTTTGTTGTTTTTATTATTGTTGTTTGATTCGTAGAAAGTAGTGTATTCATCCAAGTTCTTGGACTGGTAGAAGAGAGGATAGTTTTTCACTGAAATAGGCACAATCTTATATTTAGCCTTGTCGATGCCGCCAAAGACATAGTCGGAGAGCTGCATCGAGGTGATGTAGTCGACAGCTTTCTGTTGGCCTTCGAAGTTGCCGATAGTGATCATGGTGCGTGCATCGTCGAGCACGACACTCTTGACGTTGAATGTCCGCGTGCGGTGTTCTTTCTTGTTGAAGTCGCTGATACGGACCAACAGCGGGTCGATGCGCACCGTCTTGGTTTCGCATACGATCATGACGAAATGCTCGGCATTGGGGTCAGTGAGGTAAAGGGTTTCTTTCTTCACTTCTGGCTTTTCTCCAGCCTCCTTTTTGCCCAGTTCTGTCAGCACCAAGCCGAGATGATATTCTTCGTTGACACTTTCCAAGACACGACGAGCATAAGGCGTAATACTGCTGCGCGGATAGTCACCCAGCAACTTGTACAAGGCAAAAGCCATAGTGTCGACCGAGACCAGACGACCTTCGGCAACGGCATGGAGGAAGGCAAAACGTGGCATGAAAGCCGTATCCGTTTCGTAGAGTTTCATGGCGCGCTCGGTATTCATCTTCACGCGGTAGTATTGACCTTCTTGGAAAGCCTCGTAAGTCTTAGAGTAGAAGTCGGAGGCTTCGCGTTCTTGTTCCTGCAGCTTCTCAAAATAGGTCGGGTCGTTGATGAATTCAGCGTAACTCGATGTGGGATACTTGTCGAAGATCTTGCCCTTGTAAACCAATGATTGCTCTTCGTGGTTGAGGTCCTTGTGCATCTTGTAGAGCGCGTACCATGTGGGCAGTTCCTGTTTGCCATTGGGATAGCGTCTGTCAAGCTCCTCATACGATTCGATGGAACGCGGCAGGTCGGAGAGACGGTCCATATAGATGAAGCCTAAATGATAGAGGCCATCGGCGATGAGCGAGTCGGCCACTTCCTTCTGCTCAGGAGAGAAAGGCAGGTCTTGGAGATAATAACCGCGGTCGTGGTTGGTGAAATTGCCGCTCAGCGAATCCAGCTTCTTGATCTTGCCATCTGGCAAATCATCTCCACCATCATCGCCCTTCAAGGCTGATGCCAAACTCTTTTGGTCGCTGATGCGCCAGTTGTCAACGTTCTTACGCATACCCCACTTGCGGGTGAATTCGGTCATGCCCTTCGACACCGAGGTCGGGTTGTAGAAATACCATGAGCCGCCGGTAGTATTGGTTGTCGATTCGGGCATTTTTTGTTCATTGCCCACGGTGGAGCCCATCAGCGCCAATTGTTCCTCATACTCGCGGCGTTCCTTTTCGATCTTTTCTTGTTCGATGACTTGTGCGATGATACGGTCGATGAGGGCATTGCGCGACACCGAATCCATGGCGGCCACGCGCAGCAGGCTGTCCTGGTTGCGTACCACATTGGCATACATCACTAGCTCGTTCAGCGTCTGCGAGATGTTCGAGATGCTGTCGTAGCCTTCTTGGTTGCGTTCCATACTAGTAACGGCCGTGTCGTAGTAGGCTTGGGCAAGCTCGTATTGGTTCTTTTCAAAGAAGATGGTTGCAGCCTTCAACGACGATTGTGCCCTTTGGATCTTATTGTCCTTGAAGGCCGACACCGACTTGCGCAGATAGTCTAGTGCCTTTGGTTCGTCGCCTTCGCGGAGGGCGAGCTCTGCCATGGCATAATAGATGCGGTCGCGATAATCCTCATTGTTGGAATCGCGCAGCATCTTGTTCATCATCTTGTAAAGCTCGGTGGCGTTGTTGGCCGTACCCATCTTGGCCATATTCATCTTCGACTCGAAGACCATCTCATACTCGGGGTTGCGCTTGATGACCTTCTTGAACTGTGCCGTGGCGCGGTCCGCATCGCCTTGAAGCATATAGATTTGCCCCAAGATGAACATGGCACGGGTGCGAAGGTCGCGGTCGCGGTTGAGCAGAATGCCGTTTTTCAGGTATTTGACGGCATTGTTGTAGTCTTTGACGGCGACATAATAGTCGGCGATGGTGAAGTCGATGTTGCGCATCAGCTCCTTGGGCGGCTTGTTCAGTCCGGCGGACTTGGCCAGCAGCTGCTCGATCATGGCCACAGCCTTGGGGTATTCCTCTGTTTGAATATAAGTCTTGATGAGCCACAGGTTGGCCACGTGGGCAATGTCGTTGTAATTGTATTCGTTGGCCACGTAGTCGAAAGTACGTTTGGCGGGAATGTAGTCGTGCTTGTAGAAGTGGGCCTTGCCCATGACGAGATAAGCATCGTCGATCCATTTCACGCGTTCGCGGTTGCCAAAGTTCATGGAATGCTTCTGGACGCAGATGGAAGTCTTTTCCAAGGCGCGGTCCATGGTGGAATTCATGGACATGCCGTTCTGTTGGGTGCCGTAGTTGTACACGCGAAGCACCTTGCTGTAGTCGTCTTTTACGGCGGTGCGGAGCTGTTTCTCACCGTCCTTGATGGCAAGGTCTCCGTTGAAATAGATATTGTAATGGCTGGTCAGATTATGGTACATGCGACGGGTGAGCGTGTTTTTCTTGGTGGAGCAGCCGCTCAAAAGCAGCAGCGCCATCACGCAGCCTATCGTCACAATTATGTTGTTTCTTCTATGCACTTCGTTGTCGTTTTATAAAAAGGATAACTCCAATTTGGCTCGAATATTACAAGCGAGACAGAAAATCATTGGCGTTGTCCATACCATTTCTTGGCCTCATTGAGGAGGATTTCCTCGGTGGGGTCGGTCAAGGCCGAGCGCATCTGGTTGGCGATGCTGTCGGTCGTAGTCTTAAACTCGTCCAAAAGCAGTCGGTCGAAGTCGCTCTGGCGGCTCTTGGCGATGCCTTCGCGCTCTTGCTGCAAGGCTTGCAAGGCTTTGTCCTTATACTCGTCCATGGCGAGGTAAGGTACCAGGCCTTCCACCATTTTCAGGCTGTCGCTTGACCAGTCGAAGCCGAGGCCTTCGGTGAGCGACTTCAGTTCATATTTCTTGCAGAGCTCGGGCAACTGTCCTTGCATCTTCTCCACCTCGCGGTCAAAGTCGACGGCCAAGCGTTCGCTTCTCTCCTTCTCCACGTTGGCCTTGATCTTCGGCACGTAGATGATAGCCAACCCAGCCAAGACGAGGAGCACGACAGCCAAGATGATTAGCTTCACGAAAGAATGGCCTTTGGTGATGGCCGAGCGCACGTCGCTGATGTTGTCGAAACGCTGTTCCTTGGAGAACTGCGTGCAGTGGGTGGCCACGGCGCCAAATTGCTTGGAGATATTGCGTTCGCCGATGA
The DNA here is from genome assembly GCA_902767725.1 of uncultured Bacteroidia bacterium. Classification (GTDB taxonomy): domain Bacteria; phylum Bacteroidota; class Bacteroidia; order Bacteroidales; family F082; genus Limimorpha. The sequence goes on from CACXIM010000048.1 coordinate 11,140, forward strand.
ATTCCATGATCTTGCCGATGGAATAGATGTCGGCGCGGTTGTCGATGTCTTCACCCTTGATGATTTCGGGGGCGACGAACTCCATCTCCTTGATGAGCAGCTCGCGGTCGGCGTCCTGTTTCGTCTCGGGAATGCCAAGGTCGATGAGCTTGACGCGGCAGTCGGCAGCCGTCACCATGATATTGTCGGGGTTGAGGTTGCAATGCACAATGCCATTGCGTTGGAGGTAATACAGGGCGTCGCACACCTCGGTGAGGACACTCTTCACCTGCTTTTCCGACAAGGTGCCCACGCGCACATGCTCGGCCAGCGATTTGCCTTCGATAAACTCAAAGATGATGCAATCGCCCAAGCCTTCGATTTTGACAAAGTCCAAGGCCTTGCGGATATATTTGTTGTCGAGCATCGAGGTGGTCTCATACTCTTGGCGCAACGAGGCGCGGCATGCGGCATCGTCGGCCAATTCCTGCTTCAATGCCTTGACAATGACCTTTTTGCCATTATTAGTTGCCGTAAAGACTCGGCTGTTTCCATAGCGCGAGGTATGGAGAAGCCGGAGGTTGGTGTAGTCGTTTGAAAAGTTATTCTCTGACATTCCTATTAAATATTTAACTCCGTTAAACCTAATAGTTTAACTCCGTTGAATCTTCGATTTGGGCGCAAAGATAACGCATTTTTCCGAACAGAGGGCAAAACTAGGCGGGAAAAAGATTAATTCGCTGATTATGTGAACAAATCACTCATCGGCTTTTTACTCCAAAATATCCCCCGGCGTGCATTGCAATTCGCGGCAGATGGCGTTGAGGGTGCTGAGGCGGATGGCCTTGGCCTTGCCCGTCTTGAGGATGGAGAGATTGGCTTGGGTGAGGCCGATGCGCTCGGCCAACTCGTTGGAGCGCATTTTGCGCTTGGCAAGCATTACGTCTAAGTTCATCACTATCATGGCTCAGATGGTTAAGTTGTTCTCTTCAACCGCGTCGGCGGCCACTTTGTACATGAAGGCGAAAAAAAGAATACAGAAAGGAACAAGAAAGATATCTGATATAAGCCTAAACGCAACATCATCAAACAAAACTGGCTCATTAGTACGACATAACAAGTAGATGAAAAAGGCTAACGCATGTTGCGCAGTCGCTTGAATAAGCAGCAACATACAGGTGGCAAAGCCCACAATAAATCTTATGCTTTTCATATCAGTTTATAGTTATTTCTGTAACTAACAACCCACATTGAGGGAAATAACAACCCGAGCCGTCATCGCCAATAATATCCCAATGCCTGTTATCAAATGTCAGTACCCCCTTCAAATAGCATCTGCATGACAAATCCACTGTGTCCATCTCAACCATATCGACAGGAATGCCTACATTAACGAAAAAAGCTGAGGTATTATTAGTTGAAGCAGCATCGACATCATCAAACAAGCGAATATTCCAATAACTATCATCACGTAATACCATTTGACCCATCACCTTCATAAAGCCATATACCCAAAGCGTATCACCTTCAGAAGACCAATACGGATATTCTGATTTGTTTCTAACCGCATAAGTAAAATTACGATTAATTGCCTTACACGTATTAAAGCCGTCCTTTATCAGTTCGGGTTTCGGTTCTTGATTATAATTATTGCATTTGCCCAATTTGTCACACCCTACAATAACGAATAGAGCTAACACACTGAGCATTGTTATAAAACTATTTTTCATTTTTTATTCTTTTTTCACAAATATTAAAGATTGAGTAGTTTAGAAAATCTTGAGCTTTTAATCACATATTCTGTCAAGGTCAATAATTACGAAATTTAGGAATTATTACTGTTTCCATTATAATTTAGTATTCTAATGTATTATTATTGCAAACTTTAATCAAAATGAGGACGATATTTGACACCCAACAGAACATTGATGAAAGTCGGAAATTCAATAGAACTATAGTTATAGTCATATTTAACCCACAAAGTTTGTTGAAAATAGAAATTTGTCAAAACAGATGCACATAAGGAGAATTGGTCCGAAAGCGCGCATTCTGCGGACAAATCGGCTGACGCCCCCATTACATGACTGAAATCCATGTCTTTACCGACTATTTCAAACCCATTGTTTCTATAATGATAGCAATACAAGAAACTCAGGCCAGCTGAGGCCGAGGCCGAAAACCTGTCGTTGAAACAGTATCGGTATCCAAAATGAATTGGAAAGTCAACAAAGGATGCGGTTATATGTTGAACTTCACCCCGTGTGTATCGATAGTTTTCAAGAAACGCGCCTGCATTCAGGAAAGTAACACCATGCGATTGCCCCATCTCAACCCCAAACAATGCACCAGTTTGATACATCAGCAAAGACTTCGCAAGTACCTCTTCTTTTGGATAAACCGCAAAACGAGGGCCCGCTACAACTTCAAACGTAGGCATGAAAAGTTGTCTCTCTTGGCCGATGCAAGAGAAGCCAATAAGTAGAATGATGATAAGGGTAACTGATTTTTTCATAACAGCACAATCTTTTGAAAATTATTGTATTCTGAATTGAGACTTATGACGCGTAGAAGATAGACGCCTTGGGGTAAGTTACTTTTCTTGTGTCATGATACTGCAAAACTACAAATAATTATCGACTTACAATAATTTTTTATTGAAATTATGAATAATTGTACGGCTTAATAAAAATCGCGGAAAAAATTCCGCAAATTTTTGAAAACGAGGAAATAATTCCACAGTTTTGAAAATCTCTCTTTGATTTCAATAATTCATGTGCCATTTTGTCAGTTTTTTGTATTTTTGCCGCTCCATTGTCGGGAACTACGTCCCATAGTTCCATTTTCAAACTGCGGGACGCAGTTTGCGACAGTGTAAATTGAAAATCAAATAATTACATAAAATGAAAATCTCTTATAACTGGTTGAAACAATACGTCAACTGCGATTATCCGGCCGAGAAGGTCAGCGAGCTGTTGACCTCAACGGGTCTCGAAGTAGAAGACCTCGAGCGTTTTGAGTCGGTGAAAGGCGCCTTGCGTGGCGTCGTAGTGGGCAAGGTGCTCACTTGCATCGACCACCCCAACTCCGACCACCTGCATATCACCACCGTCGACGTGGGCGGCGAAGAGCCCCTGCACATCGTTTGCGGCGCACCTAACGTGGCAGCTGGACAGAAGGTGCTCGTGGCCACCATCAACACCGAACTCTGGATTGGCGACGAACACATCACCATCAAGAAAGGCAAGATTCGTGGTGAGGTCTCTGAAGGCATGATTTGCTCGGAAAAAGAGCTGCAACTTGGCAGCTCTCACGAAGGCATCATGGTGCTGCCCGACGACTATGAAGTGGGCAAGCCCGCCTCATTCTATTTCCCTGTGGAAGAGGACTATACCATTGAAATTGGCCTCACTGCCAACCGCAGCGACGCCACCTCTCACATCGGCTCGGCCCGCGACCTCGTGGCCGCCCTCAACCAGCGCGAGAACACCACAAAATACCACCTCATCCGTCCTTCGGTGGACGACTTCAAGGTGGAGAACCACAACCTCGACATCGAAGTGGTCGTTGAAGACACACAAGCCTGCCCGCGGTATTCGGGCGTCACCGTCAGCGGCGTGAAAGTCGGTGAGTCGCCGGCCTGGCTGAAGAACCGCCTCGCCGCCGTCGGCATCCGCAGCATCAACAACATCGTCGACATTACCAACTTCGTGCTGATGGAAGTCGGCCAGCCCATGCACGCCTTCGACGCCGACAAGATCACGGGCAAGAAAGTCGTGGTGAAATGCCTGCCCGAAGGCACGCCTTTCGTCACCTTGGACGGTGTAGAGCGCAAGCTCAACAGCCGCAACCTGATGATTTGCAACGCCGAAGAGCCTATGTGCATCGCCGGTGTGTTTGGCGGACAGAAGTCAGGCGTGACGATGGAGACCACCAACGTCTTCCTCGAGAGTGCCTATTTCAACCCCACGAGCATCCGCAAGACCTCCAAGTTCCATGGCTTGCAGACCGATGCCTCGTTCCGCTACGAGCGTGGCGCCGACCCCAACATCACCCTATTTGCCCTGAAACGCGCCGCCTTATTAATTAAGGAGCTGGCCGGCGGAACGATTTCTTCCGAGATCAAGGACGTGAAAAATGGCGACTTCGCCCCTGCCCGTGTGGACCTGAAGTTTGACTACCTGAACAAAATGGCTGGCAAGGTCATCGACCCGACCCAAGCCGTCAACATACTGAAGAGCCTTGAGTGTCAAGTCGTTGAGCAAGACGACAAGCATGTGGTCGTCGATGTGCACACCAGCAAAGTCGACGTGACCCGTCCCGCCGATGTGGTGGAAGAAATCCTACGCATCTACGGCTACGACAACATCGAAATCCCGAGCCGCATCCATGCCTCGATCAGCCGTGCCACCAAACCCGATGCCGACAAGATGCAGCAGAAGATCAGCGACATGCTCGTCGCCAACGGCTTCTACGAGATCATGAACAACTCGCTCACCAAAGCCGCCTACAGCGAGGCCTTCCCCGCCTTCGACCCAGCCCAGAACGTGAAGATTTTGAACCCGCTCAGCAGCGACCTCAACGTGATGCGTCAGACCCTGATGTGGGGCGGACTCGAGAGCATCGCCTTCAACCAGAACCGCAAGGTCAGCGACATGAAGTTCTTCGAGTTCGGCAGTGTCTACTTCTTCGACGCAAACAAAGTCGGCGACGAGACCAAGCCGCTCAAGCCCTACAACGAGCACACCTGCCTCGACCTCTTCCTCACCGGCAACAAGCAAGCCGAACTGTGGAACGCCCCGAGCAAGGCCCTCGACTACTTCGACCTGAAGGAATACGTCATGGGCGTGCTCAACCACTTCAAGTTCGACTTCAAGACCTTGGAAGCCAAGGAGGCCGACCTGCCGCATTTCGACTATGCCACCACCTATTGTGTTGACGGCAAGGAGATTGTCACCCTTGGCAAGCTCAGCAAGAAGACCTTGAAGCACTTCGACCTGAAGAAGGACGTCTACTACGCCACCTTCAACTGGACCGCGATGATGCAATGCTTGGCCAAGGCCAAGGAAGTGCACTTCGAGCCGCTGTCGAAGTTCCCCGCAGTGCGCCGCGACCTCGCCATGATTTTCGACAAGAACGTCACTTTCGACGAAGTCAAAATAGTCGCCATGGCCGCCGAGAACAAGATCCTACAATCCATGAGCCTTTTCGACGTCTACGAAGGCGAGAAGATCCCGGCAGGCAAGAAACAATACGCCATGAGCTTCGTCCTGATGTCGCCCACCACCACCCTCACCGACAAGGTGATTGAGAAGACGATGGGGAAGATTCAAGGCGCAATGGAACAACAACTTGGTGCAGTGCTTAGATAGACACGCTTTGCGTCACTGCGAGGAACGAAGCAGTCTAGGCATGAAGTTTATTTCTCTGGATTGCTTCGTCGTTCCTCCTCGCAATGACGCCAAGCGACAACAAAAGATGACAAATAATAATGGACGTACAAGCAATAAAACGGACCTTCGGCATCATCGGCACCGACCCTGAGTTGGACCGCGCCATCGGCATTGCGGCACAGGTGGCCGCCACCGACCTCACCGTGCTCATCACGGGGGAGAGCGGCACGGGTAAGGACGTGTTCCCGAAGATCATCCACCAAAACAGCGCCCGCAAACACGGACAATACTTTGCCGTGAACTGCGGTGCCATCCCCGAGGGCACCATCGATTCGGAGCTGTTCGGCCACGAGAAAGGCGCCTTTACCGGTGCTGTGGGCGAGCGCAAGGGTTACTTCGAGATTGCCGACAAAGGCACCCTCTTCTTGGACGAGGTCGGTGAACTGCCTCTTTCCACCCAAGCAAGATTGTTGCGCGTGCTCGAAAACGGCGAATTCATCCGCGTGGGTGGCTCCAAAGTGATGAAGACCAACGTCAGAATTGTTGCTGCCACCAACGTCGACCTGCCTTTAGCCATCGAGAAAGGCCGTTTCCGCGAGGATTTGTATTATAGGCTGAACACCATCCCAATCCATATCCCTGCATTACGCGAGAGGAAAGCCGACATTCCGCTCTTGTTCCGCAAGTTTGCCGCCGACTTCGCCGAGCGCAACCACATCCCTGCCATCACGCTGACACCCGATGCCATGAAGATGATGGAAAACTACCGTTGGGATGGCAACGTACGCCAGCTGAAGAACGTCACGGAGCAGATCTCCATCATGGAGACCGAGCGCAACATCACTGCGGAGACCTTGGTGAAATATTTGCCCAACCGGGTGCAAAGTAACCTGCCCGTGCTGCTGTCACGTGAGGACACGCCCGAGGGCATGTCGGAGCGCGACCTGCTATACCGCGTGCTCTTTGACATGAAGAAAGACATCGCCGAACTGCGTGCCCAAGTCAACAACATCAGCAACGGGCGCCCTGCAGAGACCAACTACGTACAATCCACGCCGGTGACCCAGATTGGCGACACCGTGGTGACCCGCGTAAGCCAAAGCAAACCTGAGACGACCGAACAAGAGTTTGCGGAATTCGTCCCAGCCGAGGAGACCTACGGGGGCGTTTCGACAGGCTCAACGGCCCACATAACCGAAACACTCTCCCTGGAGCATCATGAGAAAGAGATGATTATCAAGGCATTGGAAGCCCATAGAGGCAAACGCAAGGACGCCGCCAAGGCCTTGGGCATCAGCGAACGGACCTTGTACAGAAAAATCAACGAATACGGCATCAACCTATGAGGACGAAGGCGAGAATAACGGTTTTGGTGTTGGCTTTGGCACTCGTTTGCCAAGGCTGTGGCATCTATTCCTTCTCGGGAGCTTCGATACCCGCCGAGGCCAAGACCGTCTCGGTGGACTACTTCCCCAACCACGCCCAGCTGGTCAACCCGATGCTCAGCAACAACCTCACCAACGCCTTGCGCGACGCCATGACCAACCAAACCACCTTGGACATGGTGGAAACAGGCGGCGACCTTGCCTTTGAAGGCGAAATCACCGACTACAGGACTTCTCCTGTGGCCATCACCTCAGGGCAGACCGCGGCCATGAACCGACTCACCATCACGGTGAAAGTCAAGTTCAGCAACCGTATTGACGACTCGAAAGACTTTGAACAATCCTTCTCGCGCTACGAGGACTACCCCAGCGACCAGGACCTGAACTCGGTGCAGGAGTCGCTGACGGCAACGATAGTAGATCAATTGGTGGAGGATATTTTTAATAAGGCATTAGTAAACTGGTAATTAATAATGCAGAATGAGGAATGATAAATAACGAACGACTCTAAACTATAAACTTTCAACTACTCTCAACTCTAAACTCTCAACTCTAAACTGAATAGATGAACAGCAAGCAACTGATAGGATACATGACGCGGCCGGAGAGGCTGAAAGGCGAGGCTGTGAAAGAGATGGAGCAGCTGGTGGCCGATTATCCCTATTTCGGCATAGGTCAGACCTTATTGGCCGTCTCCTACCAAAATGAGGGCGATGAGCGTTACGACAGCCAACTGAAACGCACAGCCGCCATCATGCCCAACCGCGACAAACTCCGCCTATTCACCTTGATTGCCCGCCACCGTTGGGAGAGCGAGCCTGAGGTGCCTGCCCTACCCGATGAATTCAAACCCGAAGAAGAAACGGTACCCACCGACAACGTCTTCTCCAACATCGAACCCATCGAAACAACGGAAGAGCAAAACACGGGCATCATCCGCGAGAAGGTGTTCATCATCCCCGAGATCGACCTCAGCGGCAGTCACGAAGAACTCTCTGCCGAGATGGCCTTGCTCGAAGAAAAGCGTAAATCACTCGACGAGCTGAAAGCCATCATCGCCAATCGCCTGAAAGAAATAGAAGCTGAAAAGCAACGCAAAGAAACCGAAGAAGACAAGCCAAAGAAACTCTCTCGCAAAGAACTGATAGACAAATTCATACTTGAG
>CACXIM010000049.1 GCA_902767725.1 uncultured Bacteroidia bacterium
CCCCACTCAGATTCTGGCCGACTTCCTCACCATTCAGGAGCATACCGACAAGCCCCTCAACCAGGTGAAGTTCGCTTATATCGGCGATGCCCGCTATAACATGGGCAACAGCCTGATGGTCGGTGGTGTGAAGATGGGTATGGACATCCGCATCATCGCCCCCAAGAAACTGCAACCGGCCAAAGATCTTGTCAAAAAGTGCCAGGAAATCGCCAAGGAAACCGGCGCCAAGCTTACCGTTACCGACGACGTGGAGAAGGGCGTGAAGGGTCTTGACTTCATTTACACTGACATCTGGGTATCGATGGGCGAGCCCGACAACGTGTGGAAAGAGCGCATCGATATGCTGATGCCCTACCAGGTCAACGCAGAGCTGATGAAAAAGACAGGCAACCCCAAGTGCAAGTTTATGCACTGCCTTCCTTCATATCACAATCTGGAGACCAAGGCCGGCCGCGACGTTTATGAGAAGTTCGGCTTGAACGGCATCGAGGTCACCGAGGACGTGTTCGAGAGCGAGAACAGCATCGTCTTCGACGAGGCCGAGAACCGTATGCACACCATCAAGGCCGTCATGGTGGCCACGCTGGGCGACTAATCTTAGTCTAAGAGCATTAAAAAAGAAAGGAACCTCGAAATCGGGGTTCCTTTCTTGTCGTTAGGCTTGGCCTCATTCATCAATGTCTCACAACCACGCGCTGGTTGCTGACCGTACCGTCGCTCTGGCGGATGTTGAAGAAATAGGTGCCTTCTCTGTATTGGCTCAAGTTCACGTTGAGCATCATGCTGTTGGCAGGAATGGTCTCCACCAAAACACCCATCATATTGTAAACCATCACGCTCTCAATGCCTTTGGCCGACTCGATGCGCACTTGATCTTTGGCGGGATTAGGATAGACCTTGGCTGTCGATGAAATCTCGGAAATGCTCAGCAGTTCACCGTCAATCTCAACTAAGAAATTGATGGTTCCTCCATCATAGTTCACATTAACAGAAGTGCTTGCAAAGCTTCGTCCTGCTGCCATAGCAATCGGCGAAATGGTGAAATGGAATTCCTCGCCGGCTTCCAACACATAAGGCAATTCAGCAGCCGGTTCGATTTCCAAATATGGACCACCATCGCTGGCGCCTTCGGTAATGGAATTGACTTGGATAGGCGTGTTCGTGCCGAAGTTAGCATTCTGGACCGACAGGTCGAGCGAAGGATTTTGGATGTCCAAGATGACATTGGATGAGCCAGTGGTAATAAGGCCCATATCCTGCAATACGTCGCCAAGCGTGGCAACGGCCTTCACAGAAATCATGTCGTCAGCATACACAGCCGCAACACCCACCACATAGAACGAGTCAGGATCGCCTTCAAACGCATATTCGGTTGCGGTGATGTTTTCAGCCACCAGTTCGTTGTTCACATAAACATTGTAACCAGTAGGATTGCCATTAGCAGGGGCATCCCAAGCAGCCACCAGTGATCCTCTATTTGCTGCAGTCAAAGTCAGGTTTTCAACAGGATAGGGGTGAGCATTGGTGTATTCGTATGCATAGCGGCTGTTAAAGATCTCCTTGGAGGCGTAGTTCTGCACCCAGATGGAGACTTCAAGGTCGCTCATTTCCTCGACGTGTGTTCCCGACATGTCTTGCGTGAATTCCAGATGTTGAAGCTCGCCCGAAACGAAGTCAATCGTTGTGCCTTCCGCATTAGGCAACATCTTCATGAAAATGTGGTGGAACACAGTTTCGCCGTTGCTACCCACATTGCCGTGGGTTTCCTTCTCGTTCACAGAGACGTAGACACGAGCATTGGCGTCAATGTAAGGCATAATGTCGGCCAAGACCGTAATGGTATTGCCTTCGACCGAGAACGAGCCTTTGATATCCATGAAGGCAGTGACGCCTGCATGTTGGTCGAATTGAGTTTGTACACTATTGAAGTTCAACGACTCAGCATCAAGGAAAGCCATAGGAACAGCATTCACGCTATAGTAATCGCGACGCACGCCACCTTCAGCAGTGTAGTACGGGTCACCGTTTCCAGGCCAGTTCATCTGGTATTTCGTGTAAGTGAAACGACCTGGGTTGCTGTTGCAGAAATTGTGCATCATGGTGTTGGGTTGCACACACGGTCCGCAGGTCGACGACGAGAAGTGCTCAATCATAGGCTTGCGTTCGGCAGAGCTAACAGCCACGCTAACGGCTTTCGAGAGCGTATTGTTGTTCTGGTCATCATCGGCTTGGCCATTGACCAAATTGATGCTGTATTCGACGTTGTAGCTTCCGGGAGTCAGCATGGTCGGGGTGGCAAAATTCAAAGTTGCATTACCGAGTGAAGGAATATTAACCGTAAAGGTCTCGGTGACAGGCTCCATACCTTCCACTTCGTAGGTGGCTTCGACGGAGTTCACGGTGGTGGTGCCATAGCTGAAGACCGTCATGCCAAATGAGGTCTCACCGCTACCGATGAAGCTGGGCAGCGTAGCAGCCGAAACGCCAAGGTCGAGGTCCTCGAGCGTGAAGATCACGATGTCGTCGAAGAACCAGTCGTTGATGTTGTAGCTGGTACCATTGAAGAAGATGCAGAACTGCACATTGGCATGACCCATGTCAGGAGTGCTGATTTGTTGGCTCACCGACCAGGAGTTACTGGTGTTGTAGCCTTGGCTCCAACCTTGGTTCCATGTGGTACCGCCATCGGACGTGGTAGCTATACCGATGGTGTTGCTACCTTGATAGTTGTCAAGTGCATGCTTAAACGAGACAACGACACTGTTGATACCAGTCAAATCGACAGCAGGAGTAACAAGACGCGTCATGCCACTGAATTGAGGACTCCAGGTGAGGTGCATCTCATTGGGATCTCCTCCGGCGTTGTTAGTGGCCGAAACCGACCAGTTGTTTTGATGAGCATCGATAGACCATCCTGCAGGCAGAGTGGTACCGTCAAAAGATTCTTGCAGCAAAACCGCGCGGTTTTGTGCCATCATTGCCGTTGCAAACAGCAAGGCAAATGCGAAAAGTAAGGTTTTCTTCATAGTGATATGATTTTGTTGTTGTGTTGATTATGCTTTTCGCTGCAAAAATAAGAACAAATTTGAATAATGCATATTAATTAGGTGAAAAAAACACCATTAAACTAACAACAGAATTCCATAAACCATCACCACCAAGAAACTATGCTTCACCTGTCGGCCCAAAAACGGGTCAAGCTGCTCGGGTTTTGTCATCTTGATGGCGATTAAGTCTTTGATAAATAGGATGGAAAGCGATAAGAACAGATAGGAATACCATGCGGCTTGGTGCAAAACGAGATAAACCGTGAGGCAGACAAAAGCGCCTCCGATGAGCAGGCAATGGTAAATAAAAGCCTTTTTCAGGCCTAACTTCACCACGAGGCTGTTCTTGCCCGAAGCCTTATCATTTTCATAGTCGCGCATGTTGTTGATGTTGAGCACGGCATTGGAGAGAAAGCCCATCGCAGAGGCAGGCAACAATACACTGAAATCAAGCGATTTGGTAGCAAGGTAGAACGTACCCGCTACGGCTGCCCAGCCGAAAAAGAGAAAACAGTACAAATCGCCTAAGCCACGATAACCGTAAGGCCGTTTGCCCAAGGTGTAAAGCAATGCAGCCAAAACCGCACCTATGCCCAAAGCGGCGAAAACGGCCAGTTCTTGCCAAGTCAATCCTGCAAAAACGAAAATCAACAGGGCACCCGAAATAAAGCACAATCCAGCAGTGACAGCCAATCCGCGTTTCATTTCCTTTTCTGTGATAGCACCACTTTGCATCTCACGCTGTGGGCCGACACGTTTGGCGCTGTCAGTGCCTTTCTTGAAGTCGCCGTAGTCGTTGGCGAGGTTGGAAAGAATTTGGAGCAGGATGGCTGTGAGGGCTGCGAAAAGTAGGGTTAACCAAAAAGCCGGCCCTTCGACAGGCTCAGGGACCTGATTGATTGCCAGAAATCCTCCCAGCAGCACTCCCGAAAAAGAGAGCAGCACCGTCCTCGGACGGGCAGCTTTTACCCATGTTTGAAACTTTGCCATTCCTTTTTATTATCACATTTATTATCACAAAACCTACAAAACACACAAAACCACTTTTAATTGGACAAGGAAAGCAGCCAACCGGCATGCTTTCCTACGCATCCTTCGGATGCACTATGAACTTTAATAGTGTTTTCTGATGGGAAAACCATCGGAAGCGTAGACTTCATTGCTTTCTGAATCAAAGAAATAGCGTTCAATTTCGGCAAACCGTGGATAGAAATTCACTAGGATGCCGACTGAAGCTTTCAATAATCTCAAATAGTTGAACAGCTGAGCCTTATGTTCATTGCTTAAACTCTCAACAGACTTCAACTCAACAATAATGTCATCGTTTACCAAGAAATCCAACCGATATGTAGATTCCATTTCCTTGCCATGATACAAAGGATAAAATGTCAATTCTTTCTGGAATGGGATATTTCTTTCCGACAACTCCAACTGAAGTCCTTCTTGATAGATTTTTTCATTCAGCCCAGGACCCAACTCCTTATGGACTTCATGAATTGCCCCGATCGTATCGTAAGCATACGTTTTTAATGCTTCAACGTCTATCATACAGATTACGTTTTAAGGTCCGACTTTAGTCGGAAAGGCAACGGCATCCCGGTTGGGTGCCGTTGCTTGTTTCCACAACTAAAGTTTTGATGGTTTTGTCGGTTTTGTGACAAAGAAAACTATCTCCTTCTACCTCCGCCACGGCGGCGAGGCGAGTAATAATCGTTGTCATCATAACGGCTAGCACCACGGCGACCACGGCCAGAATCTCGCGACGAAGAGCTTCTTGAGGAACTACCTCTCGACGAGCCTCCTCTTGAGCTTCCACCTCTCGATGAACTGCTCTTCGAAGCACTACCGCTCTTCTTGGCACCAAAGCCACGCTCAGCGTTGCGTTGCTTGCGGCTCGGACGGTCGTCATCGTCGATGAAGACCTCGATGTCGTCCAAGTGGTCTTTCCAGTCGGGGTCAAGCCACTCGCGACCATCGCGTGAGCGTTCCGATTTGTAATAAGTCCTGTCGTCGTCGAAGTCCTTCTTTTTCTTCTTTGATTTCTTCTCGAAAAAGTCGTCGTCATGACGGTCACGTTTCTCGCGGAAGTCGTCACGCTCCTTGCGGCTCTCATGGAAGTCGTCGCGGTCACGGCGTTCCTTGCGTTCTTTCTTCTCACCGAAGTCTTTCTTCTCGCTGCTCTTCTTGCGTTCGGGCTGGTCTTTGGCCACTTCCACCACAATGCCGCGCGGGTTGTTGTGCGGGTCGGCGAAGCACTCTAAAATCAGCGGGACGAAGCTTTCTTCCACGTCGACGTAGGAATAGTCGCCATAAAGGTCGATGCGGCCAATCGGGATGTTCTTCGAGCGAGTCACATCGTTGATCTTGCCGATGATCTTCTGCGGCAGGATGTGGTCGTTCTTGCCCATGCCGAAGTAGAGGCGCATCATGGTCTCGTCGCGGTGCTCACGTTCCTTCTTGAGTTCCTTGCGGTCTTTCTTCTCGTCGCGTTCGTTGACGTTGAGGTCAACGGCATCTTTGTAGTAATCAAGAAAACGATTGAAGTTGAGGGCCACCATGCGGGTGATGAGTTCCTCGCGGCTCATCCAGTCCAGCTTGCGGAAAACGACAGGCAGGTAGTCGTCGATCTCCTCGCGGTTGATGTCGACATGCTCGATGCGGTCGATGTGGTTGAAGAGCTGCTTCTCGCAGACTTCCTTACCCGTGGGGATCATGGCTTTCTCGAAGGGACGGCCCACAATCTTCTCAATCCTCTTGATCTTGCTCTTCTCGCGCAAGTTGATGAGGCTGAGGCAGAGACCGCGTTTGTCGGCACGACCCGTACGGCCGCTGCGGTGCACGTAAGTCTCGATGTCGTCGGGCAGGTTGTAGTTGATGATATGCGTTAGTTCCTTCACGTCGATGCCACGGGCGGCCACGTCGGTAGCCACCAGCAGTTGCAGGCTGCGCTTGCGGAAGTGGTCCATGACGTTGTCGCGCATGCCTTGCGAGAGGTCGCCATGCAAAGCGGCGGCGTTGTAGCCGTCTTGAATGAGGTTGTCAGCAATCTCTTGGGTCTCCAGCTTGGTGCGGCAGAAGATGATGCCATAGATGGACGGCGTGTAGTCGATGATGCGCTTCAGCACCGAGTAACGGTCCTTGGCGGCCATCATGTAATAGATGTGATCGACATTGGCGGTGCCGCTGTTGCGTTCGCCTACGGCCACCTTCACGGGGTCGGTCATGTACTTGTTGAGGATGGCCTCCACCTCCTTCGGCATGGTGGCCGAGAACAGCATGGTGTGGCGTCCTTCCTTGGGCATGTACTCGAGGATGTCGTCGACTTCCTCTTGGAAGCCCATGTTGAGCATTTCATCGGCCTCGTCGAGGATCATCGTCTTCACGTTGCTGAAGTCGACACGGTTGCGGCGGATCATATCGCGCAGACGACCAGGCGTGGCCACGATGATCTGCGGTTTCTTGGCTAAGTCTTTGAACTGAAGCTCAATGCTGGCGCCGCCATAGACGGGCACAATCAGGATTTCTGGAATGTACTTGGCATAGTTGCGCAAGTCGCGGGTAATCTGCATACAAAGCTCACGCGTCGGACAAAGGATCAACGCCTGAACGCAACGTTGCTCGGCATCGATTTTATTCAACAGGGGCAAGCCGAATGCGGCAGTCTTACCCGTTCCCGTCTGTGCAAGGCCCACAAAGTCAACATCTTTCTCCAGGAGCACAGGAATCGTCTTTTCCTGGATGGGCATAGGATTCTCGAACCCCAGCTCCTTAATAGCCCTCAACAGAGCGGGATTCAATCCAAAATCTGTAAATTGTGACATGAAATATGATTAAGGTGTTTAAATGAGGCTGCAAAAGTAGTAATAATTAGCGAATTAAGACCTATCCGCCTTTATTTTTGCCGAAAAAAAAGCGGTTTGAAGCCTTTTTTGTGTACATTTGCCTCTTGGAAATGAAACGGAGAACTTTTTTAATCATATTGTTCCTACTCATCGTAGCAACCACGGTTTTTTCCTTTGGGAGACGGTGGAGCCACGATGTGCCTGTCATCAATGTCGACAGCCTTTTTGTCAACTTGAACGACCAAATTGTTGCCGCGCGTGCCAAGCAGGCCGACAAGTTGTTCAGCGACATGCACCAGGCGGGCATGAACGGCGTGGTGCTCTATGCCGAACAGGGTCAAGTGATTTATGAAAAAGCCTTCGGATGGCGCGATTTAAGCAAACGCCAAAAGGACTCGTTACGCGTCGACGATGTTTTCCAACTCTCGTCCGATTCCAAGATGTTCACTGCCGAAGCCGTCATGCTCCTGAAGGCAGAGGGCAAGCTGGACTACGACGATGACGTGCGCAAGTACATCCCCGAGCTGCCTTACGAGGGCATCACGATAAGGATGCTGCTCACCCACCGTTCGGGCTTGCCGCGTTATGACTCGATGGCCGACGAGTTTTGGCCCGACCGCAAGAAGCCTTTCTCCAACGAAGCCTTGATCAAGATGCTGGCCGAGAAAAAACCCGAGGTGTATGGAGCGCCCGATGCAGGTTATTTCTACAACAACATCAACTATGCCCTGTTGGCTTCGGTGGTGGAACGGGCCAGCGGACAGCACTTTGAAGACTTCATGCGCGAGCGCATCTTCGAGCCTTTGGGGATGACACACAGCTTCATCTATTCGATGCGTGGCGAGACCACCGTTCCGCCAGAACTGCCCGTCAAAGCGCATGGCCACGACCTCCGCAAAAAAGGACCGGAAAAGACGCCCAACAACTACCTCAACGGTGTGATGGGCGACAAAATCATGTTCTCGAACGTGGAAGACCTGTGGATCTTCAACCAGGCCTTGGACAACCACATGTTGTTGCCCGATAGTTTGCAGGCCGAGGCTTTTAAGCCCGGCTCGCCCGAGTGGAAAAACGACGAGAACTATGGCTTCGGCTGGCGTTTGAGCAAGGACCATCCCGGCATGTATTTCCATTACGGCTGGTGGAAGGGCTACCGCAGTGCCATTATCCGCGATGTGAACAGAAAACGTTTCCTCGCCATGTTGTGCAACACCACCTACAACTGCTCGCCCGATCCCATTTGGGAGTTCATGTGCGATACTACAGTACAACTTCCGGAAGCAGTGGCGCTGCCAGAATAAAACAAAAGGCGCAGAGTTATCCCTACGCCTTCGTTTTCAACTATTGAGATTTATCACTTCACCACCAGCTTGAATCCCACGCCATGCACATTCACAATGTCGACATCGGGGTCTTCCTTAAAGTATTTGCGGAGCTTGGTGATGTAGACGTCCATCGAGCGGGCGTTGGTGCGGTTCTCCTCCTCCCAGATGGTCTGCAACACGTGGCGGCGTTCCAAGGTCTCGCCCGTGTGCTCACAGAGCATGTACAACAGCTCCATCTCCTTGGAGGTCAGCTTGCGCACCTCGCCCTTGGCATCGGTCAAAGTGAGATGCGGCACGTTAAAGGTGAAACCACCGATGCGGAACTCGCAGCCTGGTTTATCAGACGGTGAGTAGGTCAACCAACGCTCCCACACCTTGATGCGAGCCAACAGCTCGTCCATGCTGAAGGGTTTGGTGACATAGTCGTCGGCACCCAAGCTGAAGCCCTCCAAAATATCGTCCTGCTCCTTTTTGGCCGTCAAGACGATGACAGGCATCATAGGCTGCACGGATTTGATTTGCTTCAGCAAAGTGAAGCCATCCATCACAGGCATCATCACATCAGTGATACACAAGTCATATTGGACATCGCGCAAGCTGTTCCATGCCTCTTCTCCATTTGAAAACAAGGTGGTGGGATATCCCTGTGAATCAAGAAAAGCCTTGACAATCATACCTAATCCACGATCGTCTTCGGCCAATAAAATCTTTAAACGTGACATATAAAAAACTTCTAAAAAAACTATTAAAGAGAAACTGCTCGAATTATTAACGGGCATGAATCCAAAAATGTTGCGCAAAGATAGTGTTTTTTTTTATATAACCATCACATTCTTAAAGATTTTGTCTTATCTTCGCAGCATCTTAACACTCAGAAATTATGAAAATCGACCTCACACATGTCCAATCTTTTTTGGACAAAAACCTAAAAAGCAATTTAGAATCAAGAGTTTCAGAAGTTTATGAAACCATTTTCAATAAAACCGGTGCCGGCAACGACTTCCTCGGCTGGGTTAACCTTCCTTCGGAAATCGACGAGAGCCTGTTGACCGACATTGAAAAGACCGCTGCCGACCTGCGCAAGAAGTCGGAAATCTTCGTCGTCATCGGCATCGGCGGCTCCTATCTCGGTGCGCGTGCCGTCATCGAGGCCTTGCAGAACCACTTCGCCCCGCTCACAGGCGAGAAGCCACTCATCGTCTACGCTGGCCACAACATGAGTGAGGACTACCTCCACGACCTCATTGCTATCCTCGACAAGAAGGACTACTCGTTGGCCGTCATCTCCAAGTCGGGCACGACGACCGAGCCTGCCATCGCCTTCCGCATCCTTAAGCAACACATCATCAACAAATACGGTGAGCAGGAAGCCGCCTCGCGCATTATCGCCATCACCGACAAGGCCCGTGGCGCTCTCAAGCAACTGGCCAACGTGAAAGGCTACAAGACTTACATCGTCCCCGACGACGTGGGCGGCCGCTTCTCGGTACTCACTCCCGTGGGCTTGCTGCCTATCGCCATGGCAGGTATCGACATCCGCGCTTTGGTGAAGGGTGCCGTCGAGATGGAGCAACAATGCAAGACCCGCCCCACTCTTGACAACCCCGTCACGCAATATGCCGTGGTGCGTCAAGCCCTCTATGGCCAAGGCCTGACCAACGAAATCATGGTCAACTATGAGCCGCGTCTGGTGTATTTCAGCGAATGGTGGAAACAACTCTATGGTGAGAGCCACGGCAAGCAGCACAAGGGCATCTTCCCCGCTTCGGTCACCTTCAGCACCGACCTTCACTCGATGGGACAATACATCCAAGATGGTCTACGCAACCTCTTCGAGACGGTGATTTCGGTGGAGAATTCCAATCATGAGCTCCGCATCCCGATGGAGAACGAAGACCTCGACCAACTCAACTATATCGCCGGCAAGCGCATCAGCGAGGTGAACCACAAGGCTGAACTCGGCACTGTGTTAGCCCATGAGGACGGCGGCGTGCCCAACCTGCGCATTGTCATCCCCGAGGTGTCGGAGAAGGTGCTCGGCGAACTGATCTATTTCTTCGAGATGGCCTGCGCAGTCAGCGGCTACATGCTCGATGTGAACCCCTTCGACCAACCTGGCGTGGAAGCCTACAAGAAGAATATGTTTGCTTTGCTTGGCAAAAAAGGGTTTGAGGAGCAGACGAAGAAATTGAATGAAAGATTAGGTTTGTGATAATAGAAACAAATCTAACATCAATCTTATCGTAAATCGTTTTGCAACGCACGAAGCAGTCTAGACATAAAGCTTTTACACTAGATTGCTTCGTCGTTCCTCCTCGCAAATCGCGATTCGACGATGCGAAGCGAGTCAATGACGCGAAGCGGCAAAATGGACATTACAATTTGTAATAGATTTGTGGCAGATTTGTTTCCAAAAAGAAAAATTGATTAGTTTTGCAACCGCAAAACATAGATAACACCTAAAATGGACGTACCTAAAGCCGACGACGTAAACTCACAGTTTACCTTCACCTACGACGACATCAAAGGCACCGTGCACGTGGTTGACCACCTCACGGGCGAAGAATATGACCTTTTAAAGGAAGACACCGGCTGGTTTGATGCCGAATTCAAATTTGATGTTTGATTAGAAACAAATCTTATCGTAAATTCGTAGATATTATCTCTAACCGAATTAATCCGAAAATATCCGAAAAGACAATTCGGATTAATTCGGTTCAGTTCGGTTAGAGATAGTTTTATCTTATTTCTTGCGTTTCCAGACTTGCGAACGGCCCAACAATCCTGCTTTATCCAACGAGCCGCGCACGCTAAGTTCGTCGGTCTTGGCCTTGTAAGTCACCTTGGCGTTGTAGGTCTTGGTGCTTTCGGGGTCGTAGATCTTGCCTTTCAGCTGGTCGCCGTCAGCCTTCATTTCCTTGAAGAGGTGGGTGCCGACCACGCCCTCAAATTCTTTGGCGTAAGGTGCTTTCATCACTTGGAATTTACCTTTGGCGTCTTTTTCGTAAAGCGTGGTAATAACTGCCTCATACGAGCCTTTCTCTTCATAGATTTTTACGGTGGAGCGCAGGTCGCCTGTCTTGTCGTCATAAGTGTTCCATTGACCAATCATCTTGCTGACTTGGGCCTGACTGAGCATGGCCGTGGCCATGAAAAGGACTAAGAAAAGGAGTTTTTTCATAGGATTGAGTTTTGAATCAAGCGACAAAAATACAAAAAACGTGCAAAACCTATGACGGGTAATGTCAATCCTTTGTCAACTGCCTGTATGTCACGAGATTGATTCTATACTCCACGCGGCTGTCGGTCAGTTCGTCGCGGCTTTGCTTAAGCAGGGTCTGGGCTTCAAGGACCTCCGACAAAGCCACCAACCCCGCTTCATAATAGTCTTGCGTGACTTTCAGGTTGGCTTCGGCATCACTAAGGGCGGTTTGCGCCATGGTGATGCGCAACCAGCTCTGTTCTAGGTTAAACCACGCTTGATTGGTTTGCATCTCCATTTTCTCGGTGAGGTCGCGACGGGTGTTCTCGGCCATCTTGGCATCGAGGTTGTGTTTCTTCAGCTTGATGGAGGTCTTGTGCCAATCGGTGATGGGCACTTGCAGCACGGCAAAGACCAATGCATTAGGTTTGGTGTTCTCCATAATAGTATGATAATTCACACTGCCGCCTACCAATATCGAAGGCAAAGCCTCACCGAGAGTCATTTTCTTTTTCAGTTTTTCAGCTTGCAGTGAGAGGTCGAGAAGATGGCTTTCGTTGCGCGTGGATACGGCTACGGCAACATCCTTGAACACTGTCGTGGGGTTGGTCTCCAACCCCAAAGTATCTACAAGTTCCATTTCTTGCCGATCGGCGCCGATGGTTTGCGCCAAAGCCATCTTGAGCAGGGTAATGCCATCGGTCAGTTTCTTGCGGTTGAGTTGGCTTTCGTTCTGTTTCACCTTCAGTTTAAACTGATCAGTGGGCATGGCCAAACCGGCCTCAACTGCCCCCGACAAGTCTTTGTCCAAGGTATCCAACAAGCGGTCAAGTTGGTCCAAAGTGGTTATTTTTTCCTGCAAGGCCACGATTTGCCAATAAAGGGTCTCGGTTTGGAGGCATACTTCGTTTTCCTTCACCTTTGCTTGGGTCTCAGCGGCATCGATACCCAATTTGGCGAGTTTATTGCCATTACGGATACGGCCTCCAGCATAGATCGGCTCGGTGGCCATCGCATTGAACATCACGCCATTTTGTATGAAGGAATACTCCTTGTCGAGGCCCATGTTGGCGCCATATTCGGCATAAAGTGTATAAAGAAGTTGTCTTAGTTGCGCATTGTCAATGTCTTCAATGCCAAAGGTAAGCATCGGGTTCAAGGCATCGAACGCCACGGCTTGTGCTGACACGGTGGGAAAATATTCAGCGCGGGCTTCATTTTTCGTTGCCCTTGCTTTGTCGATTTCCAATTGACTGTTTTTCAGTTCAATGTTGTTCTCCAAGGCCATTTCGATGCAGTCCTGCACGGAGAGGCGGAGTGGTTCTTGCTGTTGCGCAAATAGAGGAAACACTAACAATATCAAACATATTGAAAGGATAGTCCTTTTCATATTATTGCTTTTTATCACAAAACTTGCAAAACCCACAAAACCATATTTTGATGAGTGCGGCACCCAACCAGGTTGCCGCAGGAAAGCAGGCCAGTTGGCTGCTTTCCCACCTTCTATTATGAAGTTTTGACAGTTTTGTAGGTTTTGTGACATATTACTTACTCTTTTTGAATATTTGCCAATACATCACGGGCATCACGGCCAGAATAATCACCATCGAAAGCACCACGCCGAAGCAGATGACTACACCCATGGGCATCCAAAGCGGGTTGCGAGAGATAATCATGGGCAACACACCCAAAGCGGTGGTGGCCGAGGTGAGGAAGATAGGCCTCATACGTCGGCTGCCGGCTTTCATGGCAGCTTCCTTGGTGGGCATGCCTTCATCGGTGCGAAGCGTCTCGGCATATTCGTACATGACGATGCCGTTCCTCATAATGATACCAATCAAGCTGACGATACCCAACAAAGAGGTCATGCCAAAGTCGAGGCCAAAGAGCCACTCGCCGAAGAAGGCGCCGAACATGCACAAGGCGCTGGAACCCAAGGTTAGAATGGCCAGATTCAACTTCTTGAAATAGGCCACCAGGAATACCAAAAGCACCAAAATGGCGGCAATCAGGCTCCAAAGCAGCTGTGGGATAACGCTGGTGTTGAGCGAGGAGAGACCACCGTATTCAATGCTCACGCCTTCAGGCAGGTTGGGCGTGATTTCCTTGTTGATGTACTGTTGAATCTTCTTCATGCTCACCGTCTGTGGCTTCCAGAATTTCATGTCGGCTGCCACGGTGATGGCGTTCTTGCCGTTGCGATGCACCAACTGCGCGGGATGCCACTCGGGACTAATGTCGGCCACTTGACGGAGGGGCACATTGGTGCCTGGCACCATGGTTGGAATCAGTTGGTTTTGGACGGATTCGTAATTGTTGGGATCGTAGTTTTGCTGGGAATACAACCTCACGGGAATGCCTCGGCTGCCTTCCCAAATGGTGGTCAAGGGCTGACCGTTGAGACTGCTGGCCAAATCCAAGGAGAGGAAGCCTTTGGTGAGTCCCAACCGGGCACACTCCTCAGGTTTCATAGTCACTTTCACCGACGACAGCTGCTCATCGTAATCGGTATGCACCCAACGCAACTCTTTGTCAAGCGTGAGCATATAGTCCTTGATTTGTTGGGCGACAAGGGTAGTCTTGGAGTAGTCATCACCATAAACATAAACCTCCACGGGCGTTGAAACGGCTTGATAGTCCAGTTGACGGAAACGCACGTAGGCCTCAGGGAAATAATAGGAATACTTGTCGTCCCATTCTTTCAGTAAGGCTTCTGTGGTCTTCTTAGAGGTGGTGTTGACAATGAGCTGCGAGAGATTGGACGCGGGTATGCTGGGGGAATAGGTCACATGGAAACGAGGCGCACTCTCGCCGATGAACGCCGTCACGGAGGTGACGCGCTTGTCGGCGAGCATCAAGTGTTGTAATGAGTCGCTGACCCTAGTGGTGGCTTCAAGGCTGCTGCCTTCGGGCAGACGGATCTCGACAGCGAAGCAGTCGCGCTCGGCCATAGGCATCATCTGCACATGCAAGGCCAAGAACATCAGCACGCCCAAAGCGATAGAGCCGACACCCATGCCGATGGTAAACAACGGGTGCTTGAAGCAGTGGCTCTGCATCTTGTCGTAGATCCGCTGCAGGAAACCGAAAAACCGCATCTGCGCCCTCACGAAGCCATTTTGTCGCGGCTTGTCTTCTGGCTTGATGAACATGATCTCAAGTCCTGGGATGACAAGCATGGCGTATGCTAAAGAAGCCATCAACGAGAAGGCCACAGTCCAAGGAAACAGCTGTACAAACTCACCCAGAGGCCCCGTGATGATGCGCGTCATCGGGAAGAACATGCAGGCGATGGCGGCCGTGGCGATGAACATGGGCATGAAGAGCTCTCGGGCGCTGCTGACGGCTGCATCGAAGGGTTTGTAGCCTTGACTCAACTTGTCGATATAGCCGTCGATGTTGATGATGGAGTCGTCCACAATCATGCCCAGCACGACGATGAGTGCCGCCAAGGTAACGGTATTCAATTCAATGCCAAAGAGATACATCATACCGATGCTGAATGCCGTACAGATGGGCAGTCCCGAACTGGCAATGAGAGCCGTGCGGAAGGGGAACAGCAGCAGCATGACCACGATGACCACAATCATGGAGATGAGCAGGTCGCGGAGGAACGAACTCACCGACTTTTGCACCACTTTGGGTTGGTCGGTGATGCGGTAGAGTTTCACGCTGTCGGGCAGGGTGGACTTGAACTCGGAAAGCACCTTCTCCACTTCCCTTCCAAAGGCTACGATGTTGTAGCCCTTGCGCATTTCCACACTGATAATCAAGGCATCGTTGCCATTGAAGTTGACCACTTTGGATGACTCCGCCATGCGGCGTTCGACGGAGGCCACATCGCGCAGGCGGATGGTGTTGCCCGCCGCGTCGGAATAGATGATCTGTTCTTCGAGTTCCTGCTCGCTGACCATGGGGTTATCAATATGCAGCGGCTGATCGAAGTCGTCACCTTGCATGGTGCCGGTGGTAGTCAACAGGCCTTGTGAGGCGTATTGTAGCATCAAGGTGTTGGGGCTGATACCATAGAATGACAGTTTTTCCTTATCGATGATGACGGCGATCTCCTCGTTCTGTTCTCCCATCACTCGCACATTGCCCATCTCGGGGATGGCACGCAGGCGATGGGTGAGGTCGTCGGTGTAGTCGTGCATCTCGCGGTAGGTCTTGTCGGCCGACTCCATGGCGATGAGCAGCGAAGAGGTGTTGCCGAAGTCGTCGATGTTTGACCAAGCGATGTCTTTATCTTTCACCGACTCGTCGAGACTGGTGTAGATGTAGCACATCCCCTCTTTAGTGACAGAATAGGTGTTCTTGCGGTCCACCTCGGGCATGGCAAACAGCATCTGTTCCAAGGGCTTGGTAAGCTGGGCTTCCACCTCCTCGGAATTGGCGCCAGGATACACGCCCGCCACGATGCCCAAGCGGATAGTATAGGCGGGGAACTCATCCTTCTTCATGTCGACAAGGGCATAGATACCAAAGGCCACGATGACAGCCACGACCGCCCAAACAATCTTCTGGCGCCGTATGCTCCCACTGATGATACCTCTTTCCTTTAGCTTACTCATTTTTCATTTCTTTTGACTTCGAGACTTCGAGACGCGGGACTTTGGGACAAGGTCCCTGAGCCTGTCGAAGGGCCGTCTCGCAGTCTCGCAGTCCCGTAGTCTCGTGTCAATAATCCACTTTCATTCCTTCACTAACCTTCTGATATCCTTCCACAATGACAACATCACCACTATGCAAGCCTTCGCTCACCACTACACCCGTGCCCGAATAACCCGATATGGTGATGCTTTGTCTCGTTGCCCGACCGTCTTTTGCCACCCAAACGAACTTGCCATCGTTATTGATTAAGACCGAATTGGCGGGAATGACAATGCCATTTTCGACATCTGCTTGCAGCACCACCTTGGCAATCATGCCCGGAGTGAAAGCTTCGTCTTTTTCATCGATGAGCACCTTCACTGGGTAGCTATGCGTAAGCAGCGAAGAAGTCATGTTCTTTTCGAGGATGTGACCTTTGCAGCGGCGGTTGTCGAGGGCGGGGATGAGGATTTGGGCCTCGTCACCGATTTGCACCTTGGCGATTTCATTCTCCGGAACGCTGATTTTCACCACCAAGCCCTCGGTGCTGATGACTCGCATGATGGGTTTCAGCGGGGTGATGCTCTCGCCTTGCACGGCGCTCAAGTTGGTAACGGTGCCATCAAAAGGTGCTGTGACGGTATTGTCGGCCGACATGGCGTTGGCCAAATCAAAGGCCGCTTGTGCTTTTTCGAGGTTGGCCACCATCTCGCGCCATTTGATCTCAGGCAGGCTGCCGTTGTCGTGCACTTTTTTCAGGCGATCGTAGGCATCTTGGGCCTGCTCGAGGGTGGCTTGTGCCGAACGTTGGGTGCTCTCCATCTGCGGTGACGAAACGCGTGCCAGCACTTGCCCTTTGCGCACTGTGCTGCCCTCTTTCACATTAAGCGACTGCAAAGTGCCCCCATATTTGAAGCTGATGTCGACCGTGTTGCCTTCTTCAAGGTAGCCAGGGTAGCTGTTGCGCACCAAGCCTCCCACAGTGTCGATGCGCTGCACACCCACGGCGATGACGCGCTCCTCGGAGGGACCGCCAATGAGCTTCTCCTTGAGTTGGCTCGGATCGGTTTCTCCGCAGCCAACTAACAAGAGGGGAAGGAGCCAAAATATGTGTTTAATCTTCATTTTTCGGTTTATTGTTCTTTTCCCGACTATGGCCAATGACCATGACTATGACCATTTCGTGCCTAGGATGAAGTGGTCATAGTCATAGTCAGAAGCCATAGTCCCTTAGTTTATTCATACACTAATTGTTTCTTGTGGCCGCCATGCGGATATCATCGCCATAAATCTTGAAACTGCGTTCGTTAGTCTCGGCTTCACCTTCGTAGGTCATGTTGAGGATGAGCGTGTTGTCCTCGTACATCTGTCCAGATGCCTTCACGCGAAGGTCGTTCTTCAAGGTGAGCGAGTCGCCAGTGAAGAGCAGCGTGTTCTTTTTGAAGTCACGCAGGAAGATCTCGTTGTCCTTACAGGAGGCGTGGGTGACCACGACCTCACCGCCCATGGTGTTCATCACTACAAGGACACTGTCCTTGCCGTTGTCCAAAGCACTGATTTCCAGCTGTCCGATTTCGTTGGGTAGGCTAACGGTGAAGGAGGCAGGCTCGTCTTCGGTGTTGATTTCGTCCAAAGTGACGCTACCCGAGGTCTTGAAGGAATAGTCGCCACGAAACAGCGGGGCGTTTTTCTTTTGGCACGAGGCCAGGGCCAGGAGGGCGCAAAAGAGAATAGGGATGATTCTTTTCATTATTTTGAAGTGTTGATTACCGTATTATTAATCGACATGAAACTACAGAGGAAGACTCCTACCCCGCCCGTCATTGACTCGCTTCGCGTCGTCGAATCGGGTATTTGCGGGCGTTAGACCCGCAATCTCCTAAGCGATAGGGATACCCTCCCGCGCAGGAAATGGCGGATGCTTCTCCGCCATGACGGTAAAGGCTTTAGGATTGTCCTTTCCGATCTATTGTCTCGTCCCTGCAAAAATAAAAAGAATCCCCGAAACAATTCAGGGATTCTTTGGTTTTTCAACAAGACGCGATTAATCGCGTCTCTACAAGGTTTATCTCACCACCAATTTCTTCGCCGCCACGGCACCATTCTGCTCAATAATATTGACCAGATAGATGCCCTTGTTCCAATCGGCGGCATCGATACTGACCACTTGGCCCGTCATTGCGAGGGACGAAGCAACGGCTTCGTGTATCTTCTGTCCTACGAGGTTATACACCTCCACCTTGGCCACATTCGCGCCTTCCACGGTGAATTGGCCCGTGGTGGGATTGGGGTAGAGTTTGGTCTCAGCGGAAAGTTCATTGACAGAGAGGATGTCTTCATTAATGTGGACGGCAATCTCAAAGATACCATAGTCCGTTTCGATTTCGATGCTTGTTTGCACATAGCCTTTTGCGAAATCCTTCAAACTCACGAACATAAAGGCTTCGTCGCCATTGAATTCCAAATCGAAAGGTGGAGTGGGGTTTGTTTCAATATTCAGATAATCAGTGTCTTTCTCGGCAATGGAAATAACCTTGATAATAGGAACAAAAACAGATTTATTGAAGAAACTTGATTCAATGACCACAGTTGGGTCATCAAAATACATTTCATTTTGGTAAACGAAATTCACCATACCTTGTTTGCTTATCATCGCAATCACATGTTTTTCTCCGATAGAAGTCTGAACTTTTATCAAACTTGAAACATAATCATCAGATGCACGGGTCGCTTTTAGCGGAAAACTGAAAAGGAAATCAAACGAAATAGAATCCCCAACTTGCAAATTGTAGGGTAGGTTTTGAGTGTTAGGAAGCAAATAACCACCTTCCTCGGTTATGGCGTAGATTTGAACCGAGTCATAGGTCTGGTTTTCAATGGTAAAATATCGTATGTCGCCATTATGCTCAAACCAAAGCGTATCCGGTGTAATCACCAATTCGCCTTGCGGAGTAGGAGGTTCATGCGCCTCCATAGTGAAATGGTGCGGGTCGAGGTCGGCAAAGACGGGCTGGGTGTAGCGATGTCCCGATTCGTCGGCTCCAAACACATAGTAGTCAATCTCCGATTCGCCTTGGTAGCCTTTGATGTAGCCGACAAACTCGTCAGGGTTACCCGTGGCGGTCATGTGGGCTGTTTGGTACGAGCCACCATCGATGCTATAATACACAAGGAGTGAGTCTTGCTTCAAGTTGGCACCGCTGTAGGCAATGAACTTGGAAACCACGGGGATGGAGTCCTGCCAGGCCTGTTCACCATGCAACACGTCGCGGTGGTCGACGAAGAGCATGTGGAAGTCCATCACGCCACGGGTGCGGCAGTGCAGGGCATCGGTGTTTTCCCAACCTGCCGAGCCGCCGTTCACGCCGACAATGGTATAGCCAGGCATAGCCTCTTGATAAACAGCGATGGCATCTTGGTTGTAGGTATTGTTGCTGCCCATAGGCACATACACAGTCTTGTTGAGGATGAGGCTGTTGGTGTAGGGAGCGAGGGTGTAGCCACCGGGTTCCTGCACGCGATACACGTGATATGGATAGCCCCAGCAGCAGTTGGTGGTGGCAAAGTATTCGGCCACCTGTTCGTAATACTGATAGCGGGGGTTGCTTTGCGGCAACTGGGCAATCAAGATCTTGTCGGGAGCGAGGTACTTGCCCCAGCAGTCCACGTGGGCGATGTAGTCGCCTTGCGGGTCGATGGTGACATGATAGGGATTGATGCCCAAATAGTCGTTCATCTTTTGGCGAACCGTGGTTTCATCGATACCATAATCTTCCATGTTTTCCAGAAAAACAAGATCATCGCTCACGCCGTGGCCACGACCGTCTTCCATCATGTTGCCACCCGTGTGTTCAAGTCTCATTCCATACATAGGAATCTGCCAGAAATTGGCGAACACACCCGAGATGTTGTCGTCGTAGGGACGAGGACGGTTGTAGATGTTGTCGACGATGGCGGGGTGGCGGTCCTCAAAGATGTACCACGGACCATAATCGCGCACCCAGTAGGAGTCGGTCTGCGCATTGACGAAGGTCACATTGCTCATGTTGACGCCCGCACTTTGGAAACTGTTTTGGGCTTGGTTTTGCTGATTGTTACTCACAATGCAATACACCATGCAATTATTCGAAAGTTGCGCTACGAGGCTTGTCGGGATGCCCAAAGGATAACGGATCATCACGCCCTGCATGGGTTCAAACTCGGCCACAAAACGAGGCTCGCCCGTCGGAGGGTCGGTCTCGACGAAGTTCATGCCACGCGATTTGTCGTGCATTTCCTCTTCGGAGAGATAGTGCCATCTCATCCAATCAGGTTTCTTCTCCTGAGCTTGTACAGTTACGGCCATCAGGAGCAATAAGGTAAAAATTGATAAGGCTTTTTTCATTGCTTGAAAAATTTGCGGCAAAGATACTAATTTGGAATTGCCTGCGGCAAGAAATCATTCAAAAATCAAATCAATATCTTCCAAAATGAGTTTTTGATGGAATGGATTTTCTATGATTTTGAAATAGATTTTTGACTAATTTCTTCGCGAAGCGAATCCTCCCAATTACATCAACTTCTGATAAAACTGCCACCATTTGTCGGGCAGCTCGTTGCGCATGGCCTGGTCGTAGTCTTCCTTGGAGCAAGGGATGAAATGATGACGCTCGTAATGCTGGTCATCGTTTTGCAGGAATGACATGTCCATCCACCATTTGCCTGTGATCTTATGGCAAAGGAAAACCACATCTTGGCTGTCACTGATTTGCACATTAAAGCGCTTAAAGTCATTGCTTTCCAAAGTGGGAATATCGTCTTGACGACTAGAAAACCCCTCGATGAAATACCAAATCATCTCGGCGATGAGGTTGGCCGTGCGCGAGTTGATGTCGTAATGAGGATTGTATTCAAAGAAACCGATGGACGAGAGCTTGTAGCTCAGTCCAGCATAACGCGTCATGCGGCAAGCCTCCTCACCGTTGAAACCGTTGGGCGAGGCATTCTTCACACCTGGCGCATCGGCGGCACGAATGGCAGAGATGTCGAAACTCAAGAGGTTGGCATTGCGGATGAGGGGCTCTGTCAACTCAATGTTTTGCTTGATGCTACCCAAACGATAGGCGTCGAAGAGCAGCTGTTTCATTAGCTCAATATTCTCTGTGTCAACATAATACGACTGGTATCCAATATTGGTGTAATTGAACAGGAAATTGGGCTGGTGCAGAATGATATGACTGAGATAGGAATGTGAATTAAGGGCTTCCTTGTCGTTGCCGATGTCGAACATGGGGTCGACAGCAGCGATGTTGATGAGCTTGCCCGTAGGCTCATACACCTGGTACATCGTGTAGGTGAGGTCCTGACCCGCCCCGATGATGATGGGCACAACCTTATTCTTCATCAGTTCGGTAAGCACTTGGTTGACGGCATAATAAGTGTCGTTGAGTTCTTTCCCGATTTTGATATCGCCCAAGTCGATGATATGCAGTTGTGGCCAATGGTTGAAAAGCGGATAGAGGGCCTTTCGGATGTAGTCCACACCATCGGCGCAGCCTTTGTTGTCGACCGCCCCACGTTCTTCCTTGACACCAACGATGGCCAAATCCACGCCTTCGAGGTCGGGAAATGCGTCCTCGTTGCGGTAGATGTCGATACTCTCGCCCAAGGTCTTCTTGCCTGGACGATTGACCGCGCTGAAACACTTCTCAGCGACGGGGTCGAGGAAGATGCTGATGTCCATTTTGTTTGGCTTATGGCCTATGACTATGGCCAATGGCCTATGTCTGTTTCACCAAAGGCGTGGATTCGCACTCTTGGTTGAAACGAGCCATAGGCCATGTGCCATAAGCCATAGTTTAATGATACAACTTCTGCCAGTTCTTATACTCACGCTCTTGCCACGGTGCGTTGTGGTAGGCATAGCTGACGATGGCGGGGATGACGGTGGTGCCTTCGGCATAGACCATCTGCTGGAGCTCTTCGCTCACCTTGCCCCATGAGCCAGCCTCAAGCAGTGTCGACGACGAGCAGGCGCCATCGCGCACGTCGGCCACGGTGATCTGGATGGCATATTTGTGCATAGGCACTTCGTGACCCAGGATTTCGGCGCAGACGACGGTGTCCTGTGCGAAATTCTTGGGGGTGCCACCACCGACCATGAAGAGGCCAGATTGAGGACTGTTCATCTTGATTTCGGTGAGTTCGAGGAAGTCGGCCACCGAGTCGATGCTCACGTAAGGCTTACCGGCTTTCTTGCGGAGCCATTGGTGCTTACCGATGCCGAAGCCAGCCGAGCTGTCGCTGAAGGCGGGGCAGAAGATCGGCACGCCGCATTCATAGCAGGTTTGAATGAGGCTCTCTTTCTTCACACCGTGACCGTTGGCCAGCCATTTGCCGACCTCATAGAGGAACTCGCGGCTGCTGTAGGGACGGCACTCCAGGGTGTCGGCAACGTCGCAGGTGGCTTGGTCGCAGGCTTGCAGCTCTTCTTCGTCAATGAAGGTATCGTAGATACGGTCGATGTAGAGTTCACGCAGCTTGGTGTCGGGAATGACGTTCTCCTTAGTACCGATGTAGTGCTTGTAGCCGAGGGCTTCGAAGAGGTCCATGTCGATGATGCTGGCACCCGTGCTGACCACGGCGTCAACCATCTTGTTGCGAACCATCATCATCTGGCAGAGGATGTCGGCAGCACGGGCGGTGTCGCGCGAGGTGAACGACATCTTGCGCATGGCGTTGATGAGTTCGGTCGAGTCGTACTTCTTAATGTCGATATGTTCGACAACATCTTTCAGTAAGTCTTTTTTCTCCATTGTATTTCAGATTTAAGATTCAAAATTTTAAATTTAAAGATTAACTACGAATTGCACGAATAAGGATAATTTACACGAATCAAATTTTGCAACTTCGTTGCGAATAGATACGAATTCGTACAATTTGCAGCTTTAGCTGCCAAATTCATAAATCGGCATTCGTTTAATTCGTATAATTCGTAGTTTTTTCTCATGTCATTTTTGGTGTCATGAAATTAAGATTGCAAAAATAGGAATTTATTTGGATTGCGTCAAAAAAACAAAGAAAAAGCGGCAGAATTGATTCCGCCGCTTTCGTTTGTTTATTTCTTCTTCACCACCTTCTTCTTCGGTGCGTTCTTCGGGTCTTCCACGATAGCCAGGCACTGCTCATAGGTCAAGGTGGAGGGTTCGGTGCCTTTCGGGATCTTGTAATTGCTCTTCTTGTAGGCGATGTAAGGTCCGAAGCGACCATTCAGCACCTGCATGTCGGGGTCTTGGTCGAAGGAACGGATGATGTTGTTCAGATCCTTCTGACGTTTCTCGTTGATGATCTCAACGGCGCGGTCGTATTCCAACAAGGCAGGGTTATCGGTCTTGGCAAGGCTGTAGAACTTGTTGTCGTGCTTCACATAGGGGCCAAAACGACCCACGGCCACGGTGATTTCCTTGCCTTCATACTCACCGAGACTGCGCGGGAAGTCGAAAAGTTTCAGTACCTCTTCCAAAGTCACGCTTTCGATGCTCATGTCTTTCTTTAAGCCAGCAAAACGCGGTTTTTCTTCCGATTCGGTGTCGCCAATCTGGGCCACCGGACCGAAACGACCGACCTTTACGTAGACTTTCTTGCCCGAGGCGGGATCGATGCCGAGCATCTTCTCGCCGCTGAACTTGCCGGAATGCTCCGTCGTGGAGACAATCTGTTTGTGGAAACCCTTATAGAAGTCCTTGATCATGGCGTTCCACTTGCATTTGCCTTCGGCAATCTTGTCGAATTCCTTCTCCACGTTGGCGGTGAAGTTGTAGTCGATGATGCTCTCGAAGTATTGGATCAGGAACTTGTTCACCAAAACGCCAATGTCGGTGGGCAACAGCTTGCCTTTCTCAGCGCCATAGTTTTCCTTGCCTGTCTTTTCGGTTATCTTGTTGTTTTTCAACGTAATGATCTGATAGGTTTGCGGTTCACCCTTCACATCACCCTTAGTAACGTACTCGCGTTTTTGGATGGTGGAGATAGTCGGGGCATAGGTCGAAGGACGGCCAATGCCGAGTTCTTCCATCTTCTTCACGAGGCTGGCCTCGGTGTAACGCAACGGATGACGCGTGTAACGTTGTTGGGCTTCCATCTTCTCCATATCGAGCACGGTGCCTTTCTCGATGGGCGGCAGGATGGCAGCGGTGTCTTCGGCGCGGTCGTCGTCATAGCTCTCCATGTAGACCTTCAGGAAACCATCAAAAAGGATGACCTCGCCAGTGGCGACAAATTGCTTGTCGCTGGTCGAGATGCCGATGTTCACGTTGGTGCGTTCCATCTGGGCGTCAGCCATTTGCGAGGCGATGGTGCGTTTCCAAATCAGCTCATAGAGCTTACGCTCGTCGGCAGTGCCTTTGATGGTATGTTGGTCCAAATAGGTCGGGCGGATGGCTTCGTGGGCCTCTTGTGCGCCCTTGGTCTTGGTTTGGTATTGGCGAGTCTTCACATATTCGGCGCCGTAGTTTTCCGTGATTTCCTTCTTGGCCATGCCGAGGGCGAGCTTCGAGAGGTTGACGGAGTCGGTACGCATATAGGTAATCTTACCTGATTCGTAAAGCTGCTGGGCGATACGCATCGTATTGGCGACTGAGAAACCGAGTTTCCTGGCGGCTTCCTGTTGCAAAGTGGACGTGGTGAAAGGCGGTGCGGGATAGCGCGTGGAAGGTTTCTTCTCGATGGAATCCACTTTGTAACCAGCGTTGACGCACGATTCCAAGAACTTGCGGGTCTCTTCTTCCGTGTCGAAACGATGGGGCAACTCAGCGGTGAGGTTGTATTCCTGACCATCTTTCATAAAGGTGAACTGCGCCGTGATGCGATAGGCGCTGGTCTGCACAAAGTTCTTGATCTCTTCCTCGCGTTCGACGATGAGGCGCACGGCCACCGACTGCACACGGCCTGCCGACAGCGAGGGCTTCACCTTTTTCCACAGCAGGGGCGACAGCTCGTAACCGACAAGGCGGTCGAGCACGCGGCGAGCCTGTTGGGCGGCCACAAGACCCATGTCGATGTCGCGCGGGTTTTCAATGGCGTCGAGGATGGCTGTCTTGGTGATTTCGTGGAAGACGATACGCTTGGTGTCTTTTTTCTTCAGGTCGAGGGCTTCATAGAGATGCCACGAGATGGATTCTCCCTCGCGGTCCTCATCGGATGCGAGCCACACCGTGTCGGCGGCTTTCGAGAGTTTTCGCAGCTCAGCCACCAAGGCTTTCTTGTCGTCCGAAATCTCGTATTCGGGTTCAAAATCGTTTTCAATATCGACGCTCAAGGTATTCTTGTTCAAGTCGCGCACATGTCCATAACTCGACTTCACCGTGTATTCTTTGCCCAAAAACCCTTCGATGGTCTTGGCTTTGGCCGGTGACTCCACGATAACTAAATTCTTTGCCATAGTCTCAATTATTCCATTTTGGAGGAGGCTTCAACCCCCGATTTCCGCGTGCAAAATTAGTGGAATAAAAGTTGACAAAGCTAATCTTTTTAGAGTTTTTTTCTTATATTATTGATTTTCAGTATAATAAAAATACTATTGGCTTTTGGCCTCTGGCTTCTGGCAGCTCTAACCGACAGCATCATTGCGGACTTGATCCGCAATCTCCGCAACATTGGTAGCTGCCAGTGGTCAGAAGCAGTAAAAAAACTATTTTTGCACCATGAAACAACTACTAGAATTAGCCATACACGCCGCTCTCGAAGCCGGAAAGGCCATCATGGAAGTGTATGCCCAGCCTTTCGAGGTTTACACCAAG
Source organism: uncultured Bacteroidia bacterium (assembly GCA_902767725.1). GTDB lineage: Bacteria > Bacteroidota > Bacteroidia > Bacteroidales > F082 > Limimorpha. The sequence continues at coordinate 25,786 of CACXIM010000049.1, forward strand.
GATGACGATTCGCCTGTCACGCAGGCCGACCTCCGCGCCAGCAATATCATCAAGGAGATACTGAAGCCCACAGGCTTACCTTTTGTCAGCGAGGAGGACCTACCCCCCGATCGTTCACAGTACCAACGTTATTGGCTTGTCGACCCATTGGATGGGACGGTTGAATTTGTAAACCGCAACGGAGAGTTCACAGTCAACATCGCCCTGATTGACGACAAACAACCCGTCTTGGGCGTGATTTATGCACCCGTTCTTGATAAGATGTGGACCTCAGAAGACCAACAACTCTACACTCTAAACTCTAAACGCTCAACTTTCACCGTATTGGTCAGCCGTTCGCACCGCACGCCCGAGGTGGACGCATATATTAATAAGGTATTGCGCCCTGCCCATCCCGACCTTGTCATCGACACCCAAGGTAGCAGCCTGAAATTCGCCCGTCTGGCCGAAGGCAGCGCCGATGTCTATGTCTGCTATAGCAAGACCAAGGAATGGGACACCGCCGCTGCCGATGCCATCCTGCGCGCCGCAGGCGGCAAGGTGCTGCGCATCAGCGATGGTCAGCCTTTGGAATACAGCAAAAAAGAATATCCTAACCCGCCGTTTGTGGCTTGGGCAGCCCATCGAAACACATTGTAACTTGTT
>CACXIM010000050.1 GCA_902767725.1 uncultured Bacteroidia bacterium
TCGCCAATTATTCTTTTGCAGTCAAGATTAACGAGCGTCACTGCGAGGCTCGGCATGCTTACATGACAATTCATCTTGCTGTCAAAACCATACATCCCCAAATTGTTTTCCGTAGAGACGCAATGCTTGCGTCTCCCAGAAAGGATTGTTTCGTTTTTTCAGAGACGCAAACATTGCGTCTATACAAGGTTTGTCATCCTCAAAGAACGGACTGCAAAAGTACAGCTAATTTCCAAATCCCGCAAGAGGTCCGAAAAAAAACTAGCTGTTTTAACGAAATTCATATCTTTGCAGTTCAGTACCAAACGTTAACACCAAAAAGAGATAGACATGAAAAGAATTCTTTTCCTAGCCATTATGCTGCTCGTAGGCAAGCTAGTATTGGCTCAAACTCCCTATGTCAGGGTAGATGATTACCAGACAAAATATGAACAGTTGACACATCAAACAGGGGTCCGATGCAAGATTACGGACTATGCTATCTCGACACTATATGCCCAACTTTTCGACGGTTTGGAAACTGCGGTAAGAGCAGTTGAGATGGAGGGTGTCGTCAAGTATTTCTATCGCATCTACCGTAAAGAGGTGAAAGAACAACCTGCTGTTGAGGTTTTTGTGGCCTACGAAGATTTTGTTGAAATCGATCGTGTTTTAGAGTCGATGATTACTGAAGAACACAAGGACAAGAATGCTCGAAAGGATTACTACGAGACCTTCTATCGTACGGATGACGGCTTTCAAATTGGTTACAGTATAAAAAGCAGACAAACGCATTGGTATCTTGTGCTGGAGCGATACAACGAGAACAAAGTCTTTTTCGACAACGTAACGAAACTGAAGGATCACTTCAAAAAAGCTTTGGCTAAGTTTGAAGAAGTGAAGAAAAATGTTGGTAAATGAGCCCCTAATCCCTGATTTCGTTGAAGGCTGGATGATACTATGACGGTGCTTCGATACTTCGACGGGCTCAGTGCTCAGCAACCTGCTTCCGACAGGTTCAAAAATCTGAATTAATTCAGCGGATTCCCGAACAGTACGACGTCGTCTTTCGTGATGGTACTGCCGCATAGGATGACGAGGCGTTCCACGATGTTGTGCAATTCACGGATGTTGCCTGTCCATTGGTATTCCTGCAAGGCTTTCATGGCATCTGCATCAAAGTGTGGTGCTGTCTTGCCCATATTTTGCGCAATCAATTCGACGAAGTTGTTCACCAGCAGTGGGATGTCGTCTTTACGCTCGCGCAGCGGTGGCACTTGGATGACAATGACGCTCAAGCGGTGGTAGAGGTCTTCCCTGAAGTTGCCTTTCTCAATCTCTGCTTTCAGGTTTTTGTTGGTGGCGGCCAAAATGCGAACGTTCACGGGAATCTCTTTCTCGCCGCCTACGCGCACAATTTTGTTTTCTTGCAAAGCCCTTAACACCTTGGCCTGGGCAGGTAGACTCATGTCGCCGATTTCGTCAAGGAAGAGGGTGCCACCGTCAGCCAGTTCGAAGTCGCCCTTCTTCTGTTTGATGGCCGAGGTGAAGGAGCCTTTTTCATGGCCGAAAAGTTGGCTCTCTATGAGTTCGGCAGGAATGGCGGCGCAGTTGACCTCAATGAAAGGACCATGGCTCCTTGGACTGAGCTCATGTAGCTGTCGCGCAACGAGTTCCTTGCCCGTGCCATTCTCGCCCGTGATGAGGACACGTGCGTTGGTGGGCGCGACTTTGCTGATCATATCCTTCACCTGTAGCATGGGTGCCGACTCGCCAATCATCTGGTTTTGGATTTTTACGGCTTTCTTCAAGACCTTGTTTTCGGTGGTCAAGTTCTTCTTATCCAAGGCATTGCGCAGAGTGATGAGCAGCCGGTTCAAGTCGGGCGGCTTAGGGATGAAATCGAAGGCGCCTTTCTTGATGGCTTCCACGGCGGTCTCGATGGTGCCATGACCCGAAAGCATGATGACAGGTACATCTGATTCCTTGCGGATGGCCTCCAAAGTCTCTATGCCGTCCATGCCATCCATCTTGATGTCGCAAAAAATGGCGTCAAACTCTTGCTCCTTGATTTGTTGTAGGGCTTCCATGCCTGATGATGCATCGTCCACCTGGTAATTCTCGTTTTCGAGGATGTCGCGCAATACGCGGCGGATCGGAGCCTCGTCGTCGATGATGAGTATCTTGGTCATCTTTTTTAATTTTGCGCAAAGATAGGGATTTTTTTTGAATGTGGAATGCTGAATGAGGAATGCTGAATGAGGAATGGTGAAATCGCAGATTCAACGAAGTTAATGAGGAATTTTGAATTTTAGATTTTAAATCTTTAATAAAAACTTTTATTTTTGCCTTCAAATTATTGAAAACAATGAAGAGAATTACTTTACTTTTCGGTTTGCTGGTTGGTCTGCAAACGATTCTTTTTGCCCAAGATACGTTGCCTGCGCCTACTTCCTATCGTGTCAATAAAGTGTCTTTTAATATGGTTAGAGTCGAAAAAGGCGGCTTTTGGATGGGCGCGCAGAGAAAGGATACTGCTGAATTCAATTATGATCGCCTTGCGCAAACCGACGAGCTTCCCGTGCATTACGTGAAGATGCATGAGGATTACTACATCGGCCAGACCGAAGTGACGCAAAAGCTTTGGAAAGCAGTGATGGGTTATAATCCAAGTGTAAAGAAATGCTCGAAACGCCCTGTGACTAATGTGAATTATTACGAGGTACAGGAGTTTTTGAGGCGCATTGATAGCATCACTGGGATGCAGTTCCGACTGCCCACCGAGGAGGAATGGGAGTATGCGGCTCGTGGCGGAAATAACTCGAAAGGCTATATCTATAGTGGCAGCAACGAAGTGGACCGTGTGGCATGGCATAATGGCAATACCCGCAAGCTCAAGAAGGTGAAGAAACGCAGCGCCAACGAATTGGGAATCTACGACATGTCGGGTAATGTGTGGGAATGGTGCTCGTCAAAATACCGCTATTTCGACAAGGAACGCAATGCCACGTTGGGCAAAGATGGCGAAATGTACTGCATCCGTGGCGGCGGTTGGCAATTGCCCAAAAACTCATGCCGTGTTTCATGGCGCGGCAAACGCTTGCCCGACCTGAAAAACTCTTTCGGCGGGTTCAGGCTGTGCTTGGATGCGAAATATGTGAAAGAGGAAGAGGCTCCCGAAGGTGAAATCCTTATGAAAGGGGAGGAGTGAGCCTCAGTTTTTTGCTCCTATAATTAATAACGGCTTTATATTGTTTCAATAAATCTCCACCGATGATGCCGTCGATGTGAGGAAGATGGAGCTTGTCGTACATCTCATGGATGTTCTCCAAATCCAAGGCAACGCCTTCGTAATCCGTGATTTCCAACTTGCCAATAGATAATCGCTCGATGATGAACGTGGAGCTCTCCAAATCAGAGCTGCCCACACCGGCGGTCATGCCTTCTTTTTTCTCGAATTGAAGGTTGATGATAAATGCGGAAATCGTGATGGGGTCGAAAACCGAGCGTGATGCACCCGTGTCAATCAAGAAGTTGGCTTCCTTACCATGAATCGATCCTTTGACCATGATATGGAAGCCGTCTCCTTCGATGTCAAGCAGCTGGATGGGTACTTCGATATAACGTCGCATATCAGAAGTTAGGCTTGATGGCGTATTTCTTATAGAAGTCTTTAATGATCTTCACAGCTTCGTCAGCAGTATCGACCACGTGGAAGATGTCGAAATCCTCTTCTTTAATCATCTTGTTTGTGAGTAAGGTGTTTCTGAACCAATCGATTAGACCTTGCCAGTACTCTGAGCCGACAAGTACGACGGGGAAGTCAACCATCTTGTTGGTTTGGATGAGTGTGATGGCTTCCGACAGCTCGTCCAATGTGCCAAAGCCACCAGGCATGGCGATATAGCCTTGTGCATAGCGCATAAAAATGGTCTTGCGGACAAAGAAATAGTCGAAGTTGATGTTCTTGTCGTGGTCGATATAGGGGTTGAAGTGTTGCTCGAAAGGCAGGTTGATATTCAATCCAACGCTCGTAGCGCCACCTTGATAGGCACCTTTATTGCCGGCTTCCATGATGCCAGGACCACCACCTGTGATGGTGCCGAAGCCGTAGTCGGCGAGTTTTTCGGCGATTTCGACGGACATTTCATAGTATTTGTCGCCAGGTTTGGTGCGTGCTGAGCCGAATATGGCAACACAAGGACCAATTCTTGACATTTTCTCCATTCCTTCCACAAATTCGGCCATGATTTTAAACACCGACCAAGAGTTATGCGTCTTGATGTCGTTCCATGATTTGGGGTGGAAACTTTCGCGGATGAATTCTTCTTCTCTTTCTGTAATAGGCATAATTATGAAGTTTTATTATTGGAAGTTGATGTAAAAGAATTGAAAAAACAGAATTTCAATCTTGCATTTGATAAAAATATGTATTTTTGCACCCGAAAGATGCGAATGTAGCTCAGTTGGTAGAGCATCAGCTTCCCAAGCTGAGGGTCGCGGGTTCGAACCCCGTTATTCGCTCAAGGTTTGAAATTGTAGAGACGGTGCATGCACCGTCTCTACATGTTTATAGCCCTTGTCTTATGCAACTGGCGTTCCGCACTCGGGGCAGAATCTGCCGGTTACCTCTGTGCCGCATTTCGGGCATTTCTTGGGCTCATCGGTGGGGATGGGTGTACCGCACTCAGGGCAGAACTTGCCAGTGGTCTCGGTGCCGCACTTCGGGCATTTCTTGGCTGCCTTAGGGGCAGGGGCAGGAGTGCCACACTCGGGGCAGAACTTGCCCACGATGGGGGTACCGCATTTCGGGCAGGGAACACCTTGCGGAGCTGCAGCACCGCCACCTTGCTGTTGTGCATACGGGTCGTATTGCTGCTGAGGTTGGTTAGGACCGCCATTCCAAGCGTTCTGCATCACGCCACCCGTCATGCCGCCTGTGCCGGCATTCATCATGCCGAGGCCGATGAAGGCGTTGCCAGCACCACCAGGGTTGTTGGCTGCATCGCCCATGACGTCAATGATCTTGCCTTGCTGCATCATCGAGTTGGAGCTGTATTCGTAACGGTCGATCTTGGCCTGGCTGGCGTCGTCGAGCGAGACGGATTCCACGGTGAAGCTGACCAAACGGATACCACGGTTACGGATGGGCTGGTCGAACACTCTTTCGTCCATCACCTGCTTCATCTCGTCGGTATAGCTGGGGAGTTCGAGCACCGGAACGCGGTGTTTGCTGTTGCCCATTTCATTAAGCACGTTTTGGAAGGATGCAATGACTTCGCTACGCATCTGTTCGGTAATGTCGCCTTTCTTTACCACGTTGCCCGTACCGGCATGGTTGCGCATGAAGATGGCCACATCGTCGAGGCGGAAGGTGTACTTACCATAGCAGCGCACGTTGACACCCATTGGGCTCATCGAGCCTGTCATCTGGTTCGGGATGGCATGCGACCAATCCTGGAAGGGGATAGGCGTGGCAGTGCCAAACTTGTTGTCAAGGATTTCCTTGGCATTGAAGAAGAACACGGCCTGTTCCTTGGCGGGAGTGCCACCGTAGGTGAAACGTTGCCACATCTCCTTGAAGACGGGACCAAACTGTCCGCCAAAGAATGAAGGCGAAGAGGATTCGTCGAAGGTGTAGACACCTTCTTCTGCTGTTGCATCAAGCACCGCACCGCTGTCGTAGATGACGGCCACCTGGCCGGGAGCCACGAGGATACGGCTGCCTTTTGAGATTTGACCCGTCTTGGTGGTTTGTTTCACCATCAGGGTTTCCATGTCCATGTTGTCGCATTTGATGAGGTCTAACCACTGGTCTTTCATGGTGCTGCCAATGGCGCCTGCGATTGCTTTAATAAGTCCCATAGTTTTTTGTTTAATTGTTGAGTTGTTTATTGATTAAATGTTGTTAGTCTGTTTTGGAGATGCGATGAATCGCTTCTCAATAAATGTGCCAATTGTTTTATGAAACAAAAAAGTTATTGTCTGGAATGGATGTCGGTCAATACCCAGTCGTGTTCACCGTTGGTGATGACGCTTCCGCAATAGGTGCACTGGCCAGAAGAAGTGACTTCGGTCGGGGCACCGCAGTTGGGGCAGTTGGTGATGGAGTTGCCCTTCTTTCCTGGGTCGGTCTTAAGGCCAGCCTTGCGGTTGAAGACCATTACGTATTTCATGTACCAGTCACGGTTGGGGTCGCTCTCAAGCACTTTCTTCGTGGTGTCATCAATAACGTAGTCGCGCATCACGGCGCTGAGCGAAATGGTTAGCACTTCCTTGTCACCGTCTTGGGCAAAGGATTGCAACGAGCAGTGCTTGATGGCAATTTTTTCAATCACGTTGGTCTTGCCCATGCGGATGTATTCGTCAAGCTGTTGTTTGTGGGTATTGAACAGGGTTTCGCTCTCAAACGGGCGGATGGGCTTCCAGTCTTTGGCGGTCCATGCGGCCTGGATGGTCATGAACACCTCGCGGGCGAAGCCAATGAACTTGTCGGACGAGAAGGCTGGGTCGATGGCTTGGATTTGTGCGGCCACAGCAGCGCTATTGTCGAAGTTGAAATCGGTATTGGCTTGTTGCTGCACTTGCTTGTTGATATAGGTTGGGTCGGAAGCCTGTTTTTTGGCCTTTTTCTTTCTGATCAAGACAAAAACTACAAGAATAACCAATACGATAAAACCTAACAAGGGGTTTCTGATGAAAAGGCCTAAAAGATATCCTATGATGACGCCCCAGTCGCCATCGCCACCGCCATCAAAGCCTCCTCCTCCGCTATAACGGTTTTGGTTGCCTACATCGGCAATGGCCATTGTGCTGCAGAGCAGGGCCAAAAGTACGAGAATAAGAGGTAGATACTGTTTTAATTTATTGAAATTCAATTTTTTCATAGAGTCATTTGCTTTGATTGTAGTCATATTAAGCCCTACAAAAATAATGAAAAAGATTGAAAAAGCATATTTTTTGTATAAAAAAGAGAAAAATGACTTCTGCGAAATAAAGATTTGACTCACTTTGTGTCGCCGAATCAAATAATTTCCTATTTTTGCAGCGCGAAAAACGGGGGAGCTTAGCTCAGTTGGTTCAGAGCATCGCCCTTACAAGGCGGGGGTCGTTGGTTCGAGTCCAACAGTTCCCACAAACAAAAAAACAAGGAAGTCATGCAAACATGGCTTCCTTTTGTTTTCGAACTGCCTTTTCATCATCGGTTGACACTTGGTTGACACGAGTGGGGCAAAAAAATAGTTCAAATAAAAAACCCTAACCTTGATTTTCAACGGGTTAGGGTTTTGTTTTGTAGTCTCTCCGGGATTTGAACCCGAGTTACCAGGATGAAAACCTGACGTCCTGACCAGACTAGACGAAGAGACCACTTCTTGTCATTTTTGACGCTGCAAAATTATACAAAATTTCAATACCAACAATGATTTCATGAAAATTTTTGTCTAATTTTTTATAAGAATATGATTTGCAATATTTTAATTATTCAAATAACAAAGAGACTTGGAAGAGTTTGTTGCGTAACTGGTCGATGGGGGCTGTGTAGATAAAGCTATTGACATCATCCTTAACGATGCCAAGCAAGCCATAGCTCATTTTCACCTCCAAACCCAACTTGAACCACTGATTGTAGAAATCGAATCCCGCACCTAGCTCTCCTGCAAAATCGAATCGCTTGGTAACAAGGTTGTTGATGAACTCGTTGCCTTGACTGTCAGTTTCTTTGTTGTCTTTTTGCGAGGCCAAATCAAGCTTCGGATTTATGCCTCCAAACACATAGGCGCCGATGTTGTTGTATCGTTTTGATCGGTATTTGATGTTAAGTGGAAACTCGACGAAAGTAGAGAAAATGGGCTTGGTGAAACTCTTTTGCTCAGTGTTACCATCGTAATCCTCAAGGATAAGAGTGTAATCTAGACGCCTTTCGCTGAAACTCAAAGATGGGATGAAGCGCAGATCGAAGTAGCGACCTAATCGCTTGCTACCAATGATGCCTACAGTGAAACCAGGCGTTTGTTGGGTCTCAATGTTGTAAACGTATATGTTTTTTGTTTGTTCTTGAGTTATGCCTTGAGGCCAAGGAGAAATAGGCCAAGAATTGGGAGATTGCGGCTGGTTTTGATAGTTTTCCACAGTCTTTAAGGTGTACATCATTTCGTTGAAAGCCAAAAGGAAACCGAAATGATAGGGCTCCTGATCGTATTTGGGCAAGTAGTGGACGACCCTACGTTGGGCTTGGACTGGGACTACCGTTGCAGCGAGCAACAATGCGACAGTCAGTATTTTCAATGCTTTTTTCAAGATGCAATGGTTTTAGACAAATGTTAAACGAGGTTGCCCTGCTTTTATTGCACGGTAACGGCTGCAAAAATAGGAAAAAAAGGAATACGTGTTATTGCTTCTCGGCTGTATAGAGAGTGGCGATGCCCAACGACAACTGTCTTTTAGTGCCGTTTTTAAGTCCTTTTTCGGCCAACAATCGCATGAAATCATCAGGTTTTTGGAAACGTTCAACAGATTGGGGAAGGTAGGAATAGGCATTGGGGTCTTTTGAAACGAGACGCCCAATAATAGGCAGGATACGTTTGAAATAGAAACTATAAAGTTGCTTCATGGGAAATCTCTCTGGCATGGAAAACTCCAAAATGACCGCATTCCCCTTGGGCTTGAGTACTCGACTAATATCATTAAGGCCTTTGTCCAGATTCTCGAAGTTGCGCACGCCGAAGGCCACAGTGACGGCATCGAAACTGTTGTCTTCAAAAGGCAGTGCCGCCGCATCGCCAAGGCGCAATTCGATTTGGTTTTCCATCTTTCGTTGGGCAACTTTGGCCTTGCCGATGTCGAGCATCTTTTCCGAAATGTCCATGCCGATGATATGCGCCAGTGGGTTGTGTTTAGCCAAGGCGAGGGCCAAGTCTGCCGTGCCCGTGGCAAGGTCCAAAATGGTTTTGGGTTGGCTTTTCGCAACGGCTTTGGCGGTTTTCCGTCGCCACACCTTATCTATATTAAGGGAGAACAGGTGGTTGAGCGCATCATATTTGGGCGAGATGCGGTCGAACATGGCAGCGATAGGGGAGGCACTCATCTCAAGTCAGGGCTTAGTTTGCCTATGATTTGCTCTGGCGTAATACCGTTCATGCAAGCGTAGTCGCCGCGAGAGCAAGCTTTGTTGCCATACACCGAGCAGGGTCGGCAGGGCATATCAAGTTGGATGCAATCTTCCTCTTTTTGATTCCAGCCCAAGAATCCGGCGTAAGGATGTGTGCCGCCCCAGATGGAAACGACCCGTGTTCCCACCAGCGATGCCAAGTGCATGTTGGCGGAGTCCATGGAGAGCATCACGTCCAATTGGCCCATGAGGCCAAGTTCGCCTTTTAATCCTTGACTGCACTTGGCTGGCTGCACATGTTCGTATTTGTTGCAAAGCCTTTCGATCTGTGCACTTTCTGCTGTCCCGCCTCCAAAGAGGAAAACGGTCGTGTTTTTCCTTTCGCTCAAGGCCTTGATGACCTGCTCCATCTTTTCCAAAGGATAGACCTTGGCAGGATGCTTGGCAAAGGGCGCAATGCCCACCCAAGTCTCATTGGGCGCTTTTTGCGTCTCGCAAAAAGCAGAATAATCAAGTTTTACGAATTGCGGTTTAATTGTGAATCCCAATTGTTCCAACACCTTGGCATAGCGTTCGAAAGAGGTGGCCTGTTGCATAAAAACCTTGTTTTTCTGTCGCGTCAAGGCCTTTTTCCCTTTACGTCCTTTGTCGATTTTTGCGACTTTTTTTCGGCGCAGACAACCTTCAGCGCGAAGCCAATGGGTACGTAGCACATCGTGGAAATCGGCGATGTAGTCGAAGTCGTTCAGATGGGCGTCACGCCAAAGGCGGCAAAGTCCGAGCAAGCCTTTGTGACGCCCTTTCAGGTCAGCGGCATAGAAATGTACGTTGTTGGGCAGATGCTCAAACAACGGTCTCGCCATCTCGCGGCTGAGCATGGTAATCTCCAAATCGGGATATTGTACGGCCATGTCGTATAGGATAGGCACGCTCATGGCAATGTCGCCTAAGGCGGAGAACCGTATGACGAGAAGCTTCTTCATTTTTGCCCGTAGAGCACTGGATTCAATGCAGGGTCGTTGTACATCTTCATCTGCTTGTAGACCTTCATCACCTTCTCGCCACGCTGGTAAGCCTTCATTAGTTGACTGATGGCAGTGCTGAGATCGACATTTTGCTCCTGAAGCACCATCAGCTTTGTTTTGCACTTCGTGCTATGGGCTTCGTCGACATCCACACGTTCCACTTCCGCTTTCATGTGATAGATCTTCAGTTGAAGAATGGAAAGTCGGTCAATGGCCCAAGCGGGGCTCTCCGTGTTGAGCGTGGCTGTGGGCAGTGGCTCAACGTCTTGAAAAAGCATTAAGTAGTAACTATCAATCATCTCCACGAGGTCGGTGCGATCTTGGTTCGACTTGTCGATGCGACGCTTCAGTGCCAAGGCCTCCACAGGGTCGATGTTCGGGTCGCGGATGAGGTCCTCGAGATGCCACTGCACGGTGTCAATCCATTCCTTTTTATAAAGATACCATTCGATGGTTTTTTCTTCGTAAGGATTGGCGCATGGATGGTCCACATCGTCAAACTTGTGGTAGTCGTCGATGGCCTGGTTGAAGATATCAAGAAGGGTCTCGGTGGATAAGATGATCATGGCAGATATGTTTCAATGTTTTGTGAAGGACGGGCCTTCGACAGGCTCAGGCGCCTATAGTTTCGTGAAACCAGGTCCCTGAGCCCGTCGAAGGGCCGATTAGTATTAGTGCAGTTTTGCTAGAGCGGCCTTGATACGCTTCACAGCTTCGATGAGTTTGTCCTCAGAGGTGGCATACGACAGGCGGATGCAGTCGTCGTTGCCGAAGGCATTGCCAGCCACGCAAGCCACATGGGCGTTGTAGAGCAGCCACATGCAGAGGTCGTCACTACCTTTGATGACGGTCTCGCCGTCAGTCTTGCCGTAGAACGACTTCATCTCAGGGAAGACATAGAAAGCGCCGGCAGGTGTGTTGCACTTCACGCCAGGAATCTCATTCAGCAACTTCACGAAGGTGTCGCGGCGGTGACGGAAAGCGGCCAGCATGTCTTGGATCTCCTTGGAGTTCTCGGGGCTGAGTTCCATGGCCTTGGCGGCGGCAGCTTGGGCGATGGTGCAGATGCCTGAGGTGATCTGGCCTTGGATCTTGTTGGTGGCCTTCACGATGGCTTGGGGCGCGGCAATGTAACCGATGCGCCAGCCCGTCATGGCATAGCCTTTGGCGACGCCGTTGACGAGGACAAGACGGTCCTTCAAGAAGTCGAACTGTCCCATGCTCTCGTGCTTGTGTTCATACTGGATGAACTCGTAGATTTCATCGGAGATGATGATGATGTTCGGGTATTTCTTCAGCACCTCTGCGATAGCAGTGAGCTCTGCCTTTGTGAAGACACTGCCGCTGGGGTTGCAAGGCGTGTTGATCATGAAGACCTTAGTCTTGGGTGTGATGGCCTTTTCGAGTTGCTCTGCGGTAATCTTGAAGTCGTGGGCCATGTCGCTCTTGACAATGACGGGCACGCCGCCTGCCAACTTCACCATCTCAGGATAGGAAACCCAGAATGGGGCAGGGATGATGACTTCATCGCCGTCGTTGACGACAGCCAAAAGCACGTTGTTGATGGCTTGCTTGGCGCCGTTTGAAACCAGCACGTCAGTCTCTTTGTAGTCGAGGCCGTTGTCGCGTTTCAGTTTATTGGCGATGGCCTTGCGCAATGCGGGCGTTCCAGGCACGGGCGGGTAGTGCGTGTCGTTGTTGTTGATGGCGTCTACACCGGCTTGCTTGGCCGATTCGGGTGTGTTGAAGTCGGGTTCGCCGATGCTCAGGCTGATGACGTCGATGCCTTGGGCTTTCAGTTCACGGCTTTTGTTGGTCATGGCCAAAGTAGCTGACTCAGCCATGTTTAAAACTCTGTTGGAAAGGATGATTTCGCTCATGATATGTTTAAGTGTTGATTGTTTAAGTGTTGATTTGTTTTGTTGACGCGAGACTTCGAGACACGAGATTTTGTCTCGTAGTACAGTGTCCCGCAGTCCCCGCGTCTTTGGAAGGGCAAAGGTAGGCCTTTTTTCGATAGGGTTGGCAGAATACGCTGAAAAATTGATTATTGACGGAAAAACCGTACCTTTGCGGCCAAATTACAATGTGATGAATAACAATTTGATTCTCCTTATCCTGATGTCGGCTGGTCTGTTGCTGATGGTCTTTGCCGTGATGATATTGTTACGTCTCTCGAAGATGAAGGACGCAGAGCTCCGTAATAGTGGCAAATACGAACTGAAGATTCAAGCCCTCAAAATCATCATGCCGCTCAAAGTGCAGGCCTACGAACGTTTCCTTCTCTATTTGGAAAGGGTACAATTACCACAATTGGTGAAGCGTATTTATGCACCTGGCATGGAAAAGGGTACGCTGCATCTACTCCTTATTAAGAATGTACGAGAGGAGTTTGAACACAACCTCGCGCAGCAGCTCTATGTCTCTAATACAACATGGAATGCTGTGGTGAACGCTAAAGAGGAACTTGTCAACCAAATCAATACTACTTTTGAGCAGTTGAAGGATGAGGAGGATGTTTCCATTTTGGCTCAAAGCCTTGTGGCATTGCCTAATCCCATGGTAGAGCAAGCTATCGTCGTTTTGAAACACGATTTTGCAAAATTGCTGTAATATTGTACTAAATTGCAGTTTTTGTCGTTTTGTTACAAACTCTATTAGAATGAAATTCACCGCTACTCAAATCGCCGGAATCCTTGAAGGCAAGGTGGAAGGCAATCCAAATGCAGAGGTATGGAACGTGGCCAAAATCGAAGAAGGTGCCCCAGGCATGATCAGCTTCCTGGCCAATCCGAAATACACACACTATATCTACGAGACCCAGTCGAGCATCGTTATTGTGAACGACGACTTCGAAGCGACAGCACCTATTCAAGCCACCTTAATCCGTGTGCCCGATGCCTACGCCTGTTTTGCCAAGTTGCTGGCTTTTTATGACCAGATGACACAAAGCAAACAAGGTGTTTCTTCCTTGGCTTTTGTCTCCTCTACTGCGCAATGCGGTGAGAATCTGTATCTTGGTGAGTTTGCTTTCGTTGGCGAGAACGCCAAAATAGGCAACAATGTGAAATTGTATCCACAGGTGTATGTCGGCGATGGCTGCATCATTGGTGATAATTCCGTGCTGTATCCTGGCGTGAAGCTTTACCGCAATACGGTGGTTGGGAAGAATTGTATTCTCCATGCAGGTGTAGTGCTCGGTGCCGATGGCTTCGGTTTTGCGCCTCAACCTGATGGGCATTATGAGAAGATACCACAGGTGGGTAACGTGGTCATCGAGGATAATGTGGAAATCGGTGCCAATACCACCATAGATCGCTCGACCATGGGCTCGACGCGCGTCAGCAAAGGCGTGAAACTCGACAATTTGGTGCATTTGGCTCATAATGTGGAGGTGGGTGAGAACACTGCCATGGCGGCACAAGTGGGTGTTAGCGGCTCGACGCATATCGGAAAGAATTGCGTTGTGGGTGGGCAGTCGGGCTTTGTAGGCCATCTGCAAATTGCCGACGGCTCGAAGTTCGGTGGGCAAAGCGGCATCATGGGCAGTATCAAGGAGGAAAACAAGGAGTTTATGGGCACACCGATACAACCTTTGCGACAGTATTTGGTCGCCAATGCCCGTTTCCGCCACATCGATGAGATGGCAAGGAAACTGGAAAAACTTGAAAAGGAATTGTCTGATTTGAAAGGGCAAAACGAGGTGAAATAGAATCCAAAAAGTAATTTTTTTTGGTGGTGATAGAATAATTCCTATCTTTGCACGTTTTTTGTGGAAAAGAATGTCCACGTATAAGATTTTTTATGGAGAAACAACGTACGCTCAAAAATAGAGTCAGTGTCAAAGGAGCGGGCCTCCACACACGTCAGTGCGGCACCCTCACCTTCAACCCGGCTCCCATAAATTCTGGAATTCGTTTTCGTAGAATTGACCTTGAAAATCAGCCTATTATAGAAGCCGATGTCGACAACGTCATCGATACTGCCCGTGGTACCACACTCGGCAAAGGCGGTGTGAAGATTTACACCGTTGAGCATGTCTTGGCTTCCTTGCGGGGTATGGGTATTGATAATGTGTTGATTGATATTGATGTGGAAGAAACGCCCATCATGGATGGTAGTGGTAAGTTCTTTGTCGAAGCCATTCATCAGGCGGGTATTGTGGAACAAAATGCGCCCCGCAACTATCTCGTCATCGAAGAACCGATTTCCTATAAGAATGAAGTATTGGGCATCGAATTGAAGATTGAGCCAGCCGATTCGTTCCAAATCGACGTGAAGGTGAAATACAACACCCGCGTGCTCGACGAGCAACACGCCTCGCTGCACGACCTGAAGGATTTCGAAAACGAGATTGCACCTTGTCGTACTTTTGTTTTCCTCCATGAGTTGGAGACGCTCATCAGCCGTAACCTCATCAAAGGTGGCGACCTGACCAACGCCATCGTGTTCGTAAACCGCAATGTCTCTTCCGAAGAGCTTGACCATATTGCTGCTTTCTTCAAGAAGCCGAAAGTCACGGTCAAGGAATGTGGTATCTTGAACAATGTGGAACTCTATTTCGACAACGAGCCTGCCCGTCACAAACTGTTGGATGTCATCGGCGATCTCACTTTGGTCGGTCGTCCCATCAAGGGCAAGGTGACCGCAGTGAAACCGGGCCACTTCTCCAACACTTCTTTTGCAAGAAAGATTAAACACACCTTATTATATTAATCATGAATCAGCCCTTAGCCTATATTCACCCGAATGCCCGCATTGCTGAAGATGTGAAGATAGAGGCTTTCGCATGGATTGGCGAAGACGTGGAGATTGGCAGCGGCACTTGGGTTGGCCCCAATGCCACCATCATGGATGGTGCCCGCATCGGAAAAAACTGCAAGATCTTCCCGGGTGCGGTGATTTCTGCCATTCCACAAGACTTGAAATACAAAGGCGAGACTACCTATTGCTTTATCGGTGATGGTACCACGGTGCGTGAGTCGGCGACAGTTAACAAAGGCACAGCGGCCTCGGGCAAGACGGTGGTTGGTAAGGACTGCCTGTTGATGGCTTTCACCCATGTGGCGCACGACTGTTATCTTGGCGACCATGTCATCATGGCCAATGCGGCCACTTTGGCGGGTCATATCACTGTCGACGATTGGGCTATCTTTGGCGGTTTGGCAGCTGTGAGCCAGTTCTGTCGCATAGGCTCCCATGTGATGATTTGTGGCGGTGCCTTGGTCAATAAGGATATTCCTCCATTCGTGAAGACGGGTCCCAACTATCCTGTGTGTTATGCTGGTGTCAATTCCATTGGCCTGATGCGCCGCGGCTTCTCGCGTGAGCGTATCAACGCCATTCAAGATGTGTATCGCGTGATTTATAGCGTTGGAATGAACGTCACCCAGTCGGTGCAATACATCCGCGAGAACCTTCCTGTTTCGGAAGACCGCGATTTCATCCTCGGTTTCGTGGAGAGTTCCAAGATTGGCATTATG
>CACXIM010000051.1:0-475 GCA_902767725.1 uncultured Bacteroidia bacterium
CCACGGTCTGCTCATCTTCGGCAAGGCCAAAGACCAAAACGGCAAGGAATACTTCATGGGCAAGAACTCGTGGGGCGACAGTGGCAAATACCACGGCATCTGGTATGTCTCTGAGACTTTCGCCAAATACAAGACCATGAACATCGTCCTGCATAAGGACGCACTTCCTAAGAACATCGCCAAGAAACTCGGTGTGAAATGACACGCTAAAGAAGCGCTAAATAAAACGCAAAACCCGCTGAAACCAGCGGGTTTTGTTGTTGGTGGGACGTACTGGACTCGAACCAGTGACCTCTGCCGTGTGAAGGCAGCGCTCTAAACCAACTGGGCTAACGTCCCTCCCGTTGATAGAAAAGACGCTTTTCAGCGTCTTCGTGTGGGGCGAACAAGGATCGAACTTGTGACCTCATGCCTGTCAAGCATGCGCTCTAAACCAACTGAGCTACCGTCCCAAATGCGGGTGCAAAAATACGGC
>CACXIM010000051.1:525-15881 GCA_902767725.1 uncultured Bacteroidia bacterium
TATGAAGTTTAAATACTTATTAGTCAGTTTGTTCCTTGTTTTTGGAACGCTTTCGGCTTCGGCCCAAGAGAAGAAGAATTTCGATTTGGAGGACCTTTACATGCGCCCGACGTTCTACGCCAAGAGTGTGCGCGGCATGAACTCGATGAAGGATGGCAAGACCTACGCTTCCTTCGAGAAAGGCCAACTCAACATCTACAATTACAAGACGGGCAAATTGGAGAAGACTTTATTTGGTATCGCTGACCTCACCATGCATCCCGATTCTTTGCCTATTGGCTTGCAGAATTATGAGTTGAGCGAGAACGAGGATAAGATGTTATGCCTCACCGATATGGAGAGCATCTATCGCCATTCCTTCCATGCCAATTATTATGTATATGACTTCACCACCAAGACCTTGCAGCCGCTTTCAAAGAATGGCAAGCAGCGTCTGGCTACTTTCTCTCCTGACGCCACCAAGGTGGCCTTCATGCGCGACAATAACTTGTTCATCAAGGACCTGACGACAGGGGAGGAGAAGCAGTTTACAAACGATGGCCTTTACAACCATATCATCAACGGTGCTCCCGACTGGGTTTATGAGGAGGAATTCAGCTTCTCGCAGGGTTTCTATTGGTCGCCTGATAGCAAGAAGATTGCTTACATGAAGTTTGACGAGTCGAACGTCCGCGAGTTCCAGATGGAGGAGTTCGAAGGCCTTTATCCCGATTGGTACAGCTTCAAGTATCCCAAGGCTGGCGAGGACAACTCTATTGTCGAGATTTATGTCTACGACCTTGAAAACGGACAGACTGTGAAGATGGACACGGGCAAGGAAACCGATATCTACCTGCCCCGCATCGCTTGGACGAAGGATGCCAATGTGCTGGCCATCCAACGCCTCAACCGCCATCAGAACCATCTGGAGATTTTGGCTGCCGATGCCACCACGGGCAAGAGCCGTGTGTTCTATGATGATACCAACGAATACTACATCGACATCACCGACGACTGGCATTTCCTTGAGGATGGCAAGCGCTTCTTGATGACTTCCGAAAGAAGTGGCTACAACCACATCTATCTTTACAACCTGGATGGCACCTTGGTGAAACAACTCACTGATGGTCCTTGGGATGTGACTTCGGTATACGGCTTCGATGGTAAGGAAGTGTATTTCCAGGCCGCCAAGAACACGCCCGTCGACCGCCAGATCTATGCCGTCAACCTGAAAGGCCAGATGCGCGAGGTGATTGGTCGCCCGGGCACCAACAGCGCTACTTTCAGCAACGACTTCAGCTACCTTATTAATATAAACAGCACCATCAGTCAACCCCGCCAATTCGAGCTCTACACCAATAAGGGCAAGTTGGTGCGTGTGCTGGAAGACAACCACGAGTTCGCCGAAAAGCTGAAGACCTTCAACCTCGGCGAGAAGAAACTCATGAAGATCAGTGATCCAGCTTTCACTTTGCCTGATGGCACTCAAGTCGAAGTGGACGCTTGGCAGATCCTACCTCCCGACTTCGACCCTGCAAAGAAATATCCAGTGCTGATTTATGTTTACGGCGGTCCTGGCCATCAGACGGTCAACAATTCATGGGCCGATAGCGACTACTGGTGGATGCAGTTGTTGGCACAGCATGGCATCATCAGCGTGTCCATCAACAACCGTGGTAGCGGAGCTCAAGGCGAGGTGTTCAAGAAGATGACTTACCTGCAATTGGGTAAATATGAGACCGAAGACATGATTACCTTGGCCAAGTACATGGCAAAGCAACCTTACGTGGACGCTGAGCGTATCGGTATCTACGGCTGGAGCTACGGTGGTTTCATGGCTGCCAATGGTATTACCAAAGGCGCCGATGTTATCAGCACAGCTGTTTCGGTGGCTCCTGTGACCAACTGGCGCTATTACGACAATGTCTACACCGAGCGTTTCATGCGCACGCCTCAAGAGAATCCCGATGGCTACGACCTCAATTCACCTGTTCACAACACGGCGATGATCAAGGGCAACTACCTGCTCTGTCACGGTAGCGGTGACGACAATGTCCATTACCAAAATGCCATGGAACTCATCAAGGCCATGATTTCAAACGGCAAGCAATTTGACCTGATGATCTATCCCAACAAGAACCACGGCATCTACGGTGGCTACGAATACGGCAGCGGCGAGTGCCGCATGCACCTCTTCAACAAAATTGATAACTTCTTGTTTGAGCATTTGCTGGGAGAGTAATCTTGAAAATACGAAAAGATGGATGCGGAATAGGGTCAAAGTGCTCTATTCCGCATTTCTTTTTTTAAACACGTATCCTTTCTTCTTCCAAAGTGGCATTTCCCTTGCAACGATAATGCTGTAGAATTGCTCAAAGTCAGCATTTGTTTCTGTTTCGGTGGACCATTCAGTTTGGGCATTCCAGGCCCGTTCGGCTACGCCGAGGGCTTTAGGAAGCATTTGATAGGTGACGTCAGAAAAGTTACGGAGCTGTGATGACCAAAGCTGTGCTTGGATGCCAATGATGTCGCCCTTGTAGCCCTTGGGCTGAAGCGAAAAGGCCTTGCGTTCGTCCACATATCCTGCCCAAGAAAGGCCTATTTCGTCGGGGGTCTCATTATAGGCGAGGTCAAGGTAAGTGTAGGCAGCAGGGGAGAGGACAACAGGAAAGTCTTCGATGCCTTCCGAGTTCCAAACATTCAGGAAGTAAAGCGATTGTTTAAGTCGTTCCTGCGTCTCTGGCTCCAAGCCTCGTGCCATATCCTCCCAACCGGCCAGACAAATGCCTCGCTTCTCGGCAAGGTCGAGCATGCCTTTGGTGAACTGTTCCTTCAACGCATGGCGGTCGCGACCCGACCAAGCACCCTCTGGCACTTCGTCGCCGCCGATATGAATGGCTGGTAGCGGCACTCCCGCCTCTTTGTGCAGTTGGATGACTTCGTCGAAGACGGTTCCATAAAACTTGTAAACACTGGGCAGGTAAACGCTCAGCACATTGTCGGTATAGTCTTGTGCCGACCAGTAATGTGAAGTGTCGGCAGGGTCTTGCAGACGGAGGGAAGTGTCGCCTGTGCGCTTTTCGTAAGCCTGCATGGCCTTGATGGAGGCTCGGGAGTGTCCCGGCGTATCGAATTCGGGGATGACTGCAATTCGGCGCTCCCAGGCATAATGGAGAATCCGTTTGTACTCTTCGGCTGTGTAGAAAGTCACATTCCCGATGCGGCCGTTGGCGGTGGGTTTCAGTGCAGAAGACTCTTGAAGGTTCCAGTCAGGGAGAGCGTGGTGTGCCCCATAGGTGGTGAGTTCAGGGAAAGCTTTGATTTCCAAGCACCATGATTCGTCATCCGCCAGATGGAAATGCAAGGCATTGAGTTTCCAAGAGGCCATTAGGTCGATGATTTGGAGCACTTCATCCACCGAGCGGAAGTCGCGTACCACATCGAGCATAAAACCTCGGTAGAGCATGTCAGGCCAATCTTCTAGTGTCATGGGCTGTAAAGGACGCGGCAGTTTGTCGAGTGTGGTCTGTGCATGGAATTGTCCGTCTTCGTCATTGGCTTCTACTTTTGTCTCCTCCGCGGCATCTATCGTAATCCGGTACCATCCTGAGGGGCGCGTTCCAGACGGCTCCATCGGATCAGTGCCATACTGTATGCGCTTGACTTGGGGTATGATGTCGGCGGGCTGTACCTCATACTGGCAAGAGAATCCTTCTTCTGTAGCTTTTGCAGGTTGCTCCAAGAAATGGTATTGCACTTCCATCATTCTGTTTGGCTTTCCCTTCTCTTGCAGGATAAAGGCTTCGGGAGCCCATGAGTGTCTTGGCAGGGGACGACCATAGTATTTGAGCGTGACAGTTCCATTATTTGGAATGTCGATGTACCAAGAGGTGCCTTGATAGTGTTTCATGGCAGGGCCTTCCACCATGGTTTTGCCATCGAAAAGCTCCTGAAACCACACCCGAGACCCTTGGGGCATGTTTCTGAGCACCAAAGTGTGCAAAGCTTGACCATTGTCTTGCTTAGGGCCTTCAGTCCATTCTGCTGTCGGCACCCGAGTGCAGGCAACAGAAAGCAGAAGCATGAGGAAGAAATGTGGTTTTTTGTACATGAGGTCCTCTTTTTCTTGCAAAGATAGACAAAAAAATGAGAGCGACAATTGCCGCTCTCATTTCCATTTCATTTGCAATCCTTATAATTATAAGGAGAAGCCGAGGCCAACGAAAAGGCCATTGGTCTTTAAGGTGACGTTGTCGCTTGAATTGAGGTCGAGCAAACCGAGGCGATAGCCACCAAACAGATTGAATTGACTGAACTTCACATCGGCGCCAAACACGGCATAAAGGTTGAAGCGGCCCATTCTGCTGTTGTCACCATACCAATCGGAAGTGCTAGTGTTACTGCCAACAGAGACTTTTGTGTTGCCAGCCAATGCCAGTGACACCATAGGGCCGACGAAAGGAGTGATGGTAATGTCGCGGTTAACGCCGATGCCATAGTTGAACAGAATCGGAACATCAACCAGGAATTGGCTGTTCTTGGTGGTGGTGGTCACTCCCAAAATGGTGTTCGACTCGCTCTTGTTGTTCATACGGAATTGGGCACCAACAGCAACGCCAACGCCTTTTGAGAGGCCAAAGTTCTTGGTGAAGCCAGCGAAGAAGCCTTGATAGTTGCTGCTCGAGTTGCCTGATACGAAGGACTCAGGAGCGTAACCTGCATAAATCATGTTTTGTGCCTGCACTTTTCCGGCAACGAACATAGCGGCTACGAGAGCCACGATTGCTAATACTTTCTTCATTGTGTAATGATTTAAGTTGTTGGTTATTAATTTGAAAATTGGTTCTACGATTGGTTTGTTGTTTTTGTATTCTGTCTTTGCTCTCTTTTCTGACTGCAAAAGTACGGCTTTTTGGCGTAAAACTGTTCATTTGGGGTAAAAAAAGCGATTCCATAAAGATAAACATGTTCGTTTTCTTTGTACTTTTGTCCCATTAACCCATAAACTTATCATCATGAGAAAACAATTACTCGTTCTTTCTCTTTCGGCACTCATGCTTTTCGGGTGCGGAGGAAACAATCAACAACAGCAAACAACGAATACGGACGCTGCGGAAGTCGAAGCTGAAGTGCAGGTAGCGCCTGTGCCGCCTGTCTATGTGCTATCCGACCAGTTCGGAACAAAGTTCTTGCTTCAGGCTGTTTTTGAAGAAAATGTAGCGCCCGAAGCGCCTGACAACTTGAGCCGCTACAAATACATTGTTTATAACGATCAATTCTATCCTGTTCGGTTTAAAGGCGCCCAACTGGAAAATAAGGAAGAGAACAATTTCCGCGACACTTATTACAATTTCGACAACCTCTCTGGTTGGCTCTATGAGATGCAAGAAGGGAAACTGTTGGAGAATCCCGAAAACGAATACGATGCCATTTGGGATGCCGCTTTGTTGGTGGACGAGAACTATAAGAACACCACCACCATACTCGATTTGAAAAACCGAGAAAACAGGATGATCAAAGTGGTGGCCTTGTCGGATGACCTCCAAAAGGCTTTTGAAAACAAATACGGAAGAAAGATTATAACTAGTTGTGCTTCGGCAGTTTTCAGCGACAACAACAGCGAATACCAGTTGGTCAATGTTCAGTTTGAAAACAAAGGTGATGAAGCTTTGGGCGTTACGGCGCTTGTCGAAAACGGCGAAATCAAAGCGGTGAAGGAATTCCCTGCAACCTATGACGAAACGTCGACCTGGCGCGTCGATGATGGAGGCGAGTTTGGCGGTCTTTGGGCAGACTTGGTTGTTTTGGAAAACGGTATCTTGACATTCTACACGTCCGACAGCGGTGCAGAAGGCTGCAACTACCAGAATTACGTGGTCAAAGAAGATTCGCTTATCAAGGGAAATGTCTCGACAAGTCTCTACCATGCTCCACTGTGATTGATCTGAAAACCTCAAACCTATGAAAATCTATTTCATAATCACCCTCCTTTCGACTTGTATGCTTTTCGGTTGCGATGGGAATAACCAGAAAAAGAATGATGTGAACAGCAAACTTGTCACTACTGTGGATTCGGTAAAAGCTGATGATGCTGCGACCGAATCCGAGCCAGTGTGCGATATGAAGCTGGTGTGGGACCAAATCGAGAAAATGTATATGGACTCGGAAGCCGAAAACGACGGTAGCTTTACCATCGAGGCCAATCGCATCCGCTATGAGTTGGGTTTATATCAGCACCGCGACCGTGAAATCGTAAGCTACTATGATGGAACCTTGTTCAAGGTATTTGATGTGTACAATTATGAGCGTTTTATTGACGAAGAGATCGAGAGCGAGGCGCACCACATCAAGGAATACCTCTTCAAGGATGGCAAGCTCACTGAATGTGAGTTGCAGGATGAATTAAACGGTTTCAAGAAGGCCTATTTCGATGAAGACGACTTGGTTGCTATTGATGAAGAAGGCAACCATACTGTTTTCTTCTGGAATGGGAAAAAGATGGAAAAGAAGGAATAAGCTTTATTCTTCTCTTGGTTCGACGTGTACGACCACGTGGGTCTCTACGCCATAGCGTTGTTTGAGGACGTTTTCCACCTCATCGGCTTTTTCGTGGGCTTCCTTTAGGCTGATGTTGCCGTCCATCAGGATGTGTAGCTCTATGGCGTAATGGTTGCCGATGCGTCGTGTGCGCAGGTCGTGCGGATCTTCAACGCCAGGCACTCCGGCCACTATTCTCAGGATTTCCTCTTCCACTTCGTCGGGCAGCGACTGTTCCATTAGGTCGCCGATGCCGTTTTTGAGCAGGTCGAAGGCCACTTTGACGATGAAGGCGCCCACCGCCACCGAGGCGACGGGGTCGAGGATGGTCCAACGCTCACCAAGGAAGATGGCGCCGCCGATGCCCACTGCCGTACCGATGGACGACATGGCGTCGCTGCGATGGTGCCAGGCATTGGCTTCAACCGCCTTCGAGTTGAGCTTCTTCGCTTTGATGATGGAATAGCGGTACACTCCTTCTTTCAGCACGATGGAAACGATGGCCGCCCAAAAGGCCAGCATCCCAGGAGCTTCAAGCGCCTCACCGTTTGCCCAGGCCGCAATCTTGACCGCGCCTTTCACGATGATGCTGACGGCCACGGCCATCAAGGCGAGGCCGATGATGGTTAGCGCCAAGGTCTCGTATTTGCCGTGCCCGTAGTCGTGCGATTTGTCCTGCGGCTTGTTGCTGATCTTGACAAAGACCAACACAATGATGTCCGTCACGAAATCGGAAAGCGAATGGACGGCATCGGCAATCATGGCCGAGCTGTGACCAATGATACCTGCTATAAACTTGAATAACAGCAGAATGATGTTAACGACCCCTCCGACAAGGGTCACTTTGTAGATTTCCTTCTCTCTAGTTGACGTTTCCATTGGGTTGTTTACTCCATTGAGAGTGATTTGGACTGCAAAAGTAGTGGTTTTGTCGAAACAATTGGCTATCTTTGCGGACAGAATCTTTAATCATAGGAAACATGTCGGTGAAAAAACGTCGTTGGGGCAAATTCTTTGTTGTAGGCTTTCTTTTGGCCGTGTTGGTTTGCTGTGGCCTGATCGGTATTAGCAATGCTATCGTAAAGCATTATGCCAAAGGAAGGATGTATGCTGATGTTGGCGAAATCCCGTATCGTAAAGTGGGTTTGGTGCTTGGAACGGTGCCCATCGTGCAAGACCACCAAAACCTGTATTTTAGATACCGCATGGATGCGGCTGCTGAGTTGTATTTCGCCAACAAAGTCTCTTATCTGTTATTGAGCGGCGACAACCACATTAGCCATTACAACGAGCCTGAGTCGATGCGGCAGGCGCTCATTGAAAGGGGAGTGCCCGACTCGGCTATCTATTTGGACTGCGCGGGTTTCCGTACCTTCGATTCCATGGTGCGGGCCAAAAAGGTCTTTGCCCAGGATTCGGTGACGGTGGTCTCGCAACAGTGGCACAACGAACGCGCCATTTACATCGCCGAGCACTATGGACTTGATGCCATCGCTTTCAATGCCAAGGATTATACCTTGGGCCGCAGGGTCTATCTGAAGAATCATCTACGCGAAGCTTTGGCCAAGGTGAAGGTCGTCCTCGACCTGTTGTTCGACAAACAACCTCATTTCTTGGGTGAAATTGAGGCTATCCCAAGCAGTGAGCCATGCCGTTGCCCATGAAATTATCGTGTTTTTTGGAAAAAATTAGTTGGATGTGAAAAATATCCTATTTTTGCAATCAAATAGCAAGCTATGAAAAAAGTGTTTCCAATACTGGTTTTGGCTTTGTTGATGTGCCAATGCAATTCTCAAGCCACACATAATGAGACGCAAAGGAAATCGCCTCGTGACCAATACCCTGAGAAATTCACCGAAAACTACATTGGTGAACGTGCCAAGATGCTGATAGAATTCGTTCCTGACCATGTGTTTGACCAGTCCATCAAACCTGCTTTTACGGGAGACTATTATAAACTGCTTGAAGAAGCATGGGCGGTCCCCGTGTATGATAATGGTGTTATCGGTGAGAATGAGTGGCTGTATTATTTCATGACGGGCAATGGCGACTGTGAATGTAGCAGCCATCCCAAGACCATCCTTGACCTTAAGGTGCTGGATGACGATAGCGCTTGGGTGAAGATGAATTATATCCATCAGGATCATGATATGGTTCTCCATTTCGAAGACGGCGATTGGGTTATCGCTGATTTCGATGGCACTAAGGATCAGTTGGCTGACTATATTCGTGAACAACGGGATTTTCTTGTTGATCTGAATCTTGATTCGTTTTATGATATGATGAAAGTTATTTTCGGTGATTCATTCACTAAAGAGGAGGCTGCCGCGGAATATGATGATTTCAAGTCTTCGGTTGAAGCATATTTCAAGAAGTATCCAAAATAATTTATTCACAAATAAAAACTAAACACTATGAAAAAAGTATTACCATTACTGCTGTTGGCCTTTGTGATGTGCCAATGCAACTTCCAATCTTCGAATGAGCCGGCCAAAAAGTCATATCGTGACCAGTATCCCGAAAAATTCACCGAGGAATACATCGCTACGCGCAGTATGGACCTGGCCGAAAGGCTTTGTGATTGCGACCCATACAATGTGTATTCCTTTAATAACGTTTTTACAAAGGAATATGGAGATCTGATCAAAGAGGCGCTGGCGCTTCCTGATGGTTTCAACGAAGACCATTCTGAACTATGGCTTGAATTCGCGGGAGAGTTATGCAGCCTCAATGCCGTTACTGATGTTAAAGTGACTGACAACAAAGCCAAGATCACCATGGATAGCGACGAATACTATGGCACGGATAATCTCGACCTTGTGTTTGTGGACGACGAATGGCTGATCGACAATCTTGGCAATTGTTCCAAGAAGTATATGAAGGAAGTGATTCAAGAGAGTCGCAAATACTACAAATCCATTGACTGGCTGGAATTCATTAACGATCTTGAGCGTACCGGTTCTTCCAGAGAGGAAGCCGTTGACCTTGCCGATGAATTTAAGCAGGAAATCGCAACTTACTTTGAAAACTACCCTAAATAAACATAAAAAAAACTAAACTAAACAGCTATGAAAAAGATTATACCATTACTGTTGTTGGCCTTTGTGATGTGCCAATGCAACTTCCAATCTGGACAAAAAGACCAGCCGAACGAAAACCCGAATCGCAGTAAGTATCCCGAGAAGTTCACTACAGATTACATCGGTGAGCGGAGCTTAAGCTTGGCTGACAAACTATGTAACTGCGACCCCTACAATGTCTATTCGTTTAATAACGTGTTCACAAAGGAGTATGGGGATCTGCTCAAAGAGTCTTTGGCACTTCCTGAAGGTATTGATGGAGATGGCCCGAGTGCTTGGCAATGGATCGAGTTTGCAGGAGAACTCTGCAGCATTGAGGCCGTTGTGGATGTGAATGTGACAGGCAACAATGCCAAGGTTACATGTGACAGCGAGGAGTACGGCAAAGATGAACTTGCCCTTTCGTTTGTCGATGGCGAATGGATGATCGACAATCTTGGAAACTGCTCCAAAAAGTATATGAAGGATAAGATCCAAGAAAGCCGCAAGTACTACAAATCCATCGATTGGTTGGAAATGATCAACCAACTTGAAGAGAGAGGCTATTCCAAAGAGGATGCCGTTGAAGCATCTGAGGGCTTGAGGAGCCAAATCGAAGAATACTTTGAGAACTATCCAAAATAATTCATAAACAAATATTAAAGCGCTATGAAAAAAGTATTTGCATTACTACTTTTGGCTTTAGTAATGTGTCAATGCAATTTCGGATCTTCAGACCAACCGACCAAGAAGTCGCTTCGTGACCTGTATCCCGAAAAATTCACCGAGGAATACATAGCTGACAGAGTTATGACCTTGGGTGACAAATTGTGCAACAGCGACCCTTACAATGTCTATGCCTTCAACAATGTGTTCACCACCAAATACGGAGACATTCTGAAAGAGGCTTTAGCTCTTCCTGCTGATTTCAACGAGGATTATAACTTTGTGTGGATTAGCTTCTCCGAAGAAATGTGCAGACTGGAGGCCGTTACGGATATTAAGGTGACCAACAACAAGGCCAAGGTCGCTATGGAAAGCGGGTATTCAGGTTCCGATGAGCTCTCGATGGTGTTTGTCGACGACGAATGGCTGATTGACGACCTTGCCGATTGCTCTAAGGATTTTATGAAGGAAGTGATTCAAAACCAGCGCAAGTTTTACAAATCCATCGACTGGCTGGAATTCATCGACGACTTAGAAAGTACGGGTCATTCCAGAGAGGAAGCCGTTGAACTGTCGAATCAATTCAAGGAGGAGATTGCGACCTACTTTGAGCTCTATCCGAAATAAGCAAAGACGACGTTCCGATTACTAATGATCGGAAAAAAAGGCCGAACTTCGTAAAGAGGTTCGGCCTTTTTAATGTTACCCTTGCTGCTTTAGCTGTTCCACAAAGTCGTCGATGCGGTGCAACTCAGTGGGGATGTCGATGTTTTGCGGACAGTGCTCTTTGCATTGGCCACAACCGATGCAGTGGTTGGCTTGGCGTAGCGAGGGCACGGTGCGGTCAAGGCCGATGAGGAAACGTTTCCTGGCCTCTTGGTAGGCTTTGGCGTCGTGGTTTCCTGCCGGCACCTTGCCTTCGGTGACGCATTTGTTGTAATAGTCGAAGATGACGGGGATGTTGAGCCCGAAGGGACAGGGCATGCAGTAGTTGCAGGCGGTGCAAGGCACGGTCGGCAACTCGATGATTTCTTCGGCAATCTTCATCAAAAAGGCGTCTTCTTCCGCGCTGATGGGGCGCAAAGGCGAGTAGGTCGCCACATTTTGTTCCAAGTGCTCCATATAAGTCATACCGCTCAAGACGGTGAGTATGCCTTCGGGCGTGCCGGCGAAGCGGAAAGCCCAACGGGCCACGGGGGTCTCGGGCTCGCGTTCTTGCAGTTGCTTCACGATGTGGTCGGGTAGCGAGGCCAAGCGTCCGCCCAATAGCGGCTCCATGATGACGGCAGGGATACCGCGCTTATGTAACTCTTCGTATAGGTATCGGGCATCGGTGTTGCGCTCGTTCATCTCGTCGGCATAGTTCCAGTCCAAGTAGTTGAGCTCGATTTGGACGAAGTCCCAATGGTATTTGCCCTCGTCGTGCCATTGGAGCAGCATGTCGAAGATGGCAATGTCGCCATGGTATGAGAAGCCGAGGTTGCGGATGCGTCCCGCTGCTTTCTGCTCAACGAGCCAGTCAAGGATGCCGTTGTCGATGAAACGGGCGTTGAACAAGCCGTGGCTGTCCAATTCGTTGGTGCTTCCTCCGATGCTGTGCAAGAGCAGGTAGTCGATGTAGTCAGTCTGAAGCTCCTTAAGCGAGTTCTCGAACATGGCCTTTGAACTTTCAGTGTCCCATGTGGAGGGACTGAAGTTCGACAGTTTTGTGGCGATGTAATATGAATTGCGGGGATGCCGTGCCAAGGCGATGCCCGTAGCGCGTTCCGACATGCCCTTGCAATAGGCAGGGGAGGTGTCGAAGTAGTTCATACCATGGTCGAGGGCGTAATCAATCTCTTGGTTGACCAGTTCTTGGTCGATGGGGGAGTCGGGGTGATCGCGCAAGGTGCCGCCTTCCTCGACGGGTAGGCGCATCATGCCGTAACCCAGCAACGACACTTTGTCTCCCGTGTTGGGGTTGGTGCGATAGGTCATCTCACCTTGGCCGTCGATGACGTCTTTGGCGATTGGGGTTTCGTCGCCTCCTGATTTGCAAGCTGACAGTACTACTGAGGTCGCCACAGCCGCACCGCCTATATGTTTTAGGAATTCTCTTCTGTCCATTGTGATGTTTTTATTATGATTTGTGGTTTCTGTAGGAGTTTCCCTTTCAGGGAATGGAGTACTGCTTGTGGGTATTATTGCGGCGGCTTTAAACATCTTGTGGTTTGTAGGATTCTCAAGTCGCCGCATTATAAAAAAGATGGAGCGCTCCATTCCCCGCAGGGGAATCGCATTTAACTGATTATATGCATTTCATTACCTTCAATATAAATCGCGCTGAACGGTCGGGCAGGGCAGAGGTTTTCGCAGGCGCCGCAGCCAATGCATTTGATCTCGTCCACGGCAGGCACTTGCACCGTGCCGTTCGGGCCTTCGTAGTCCACCATCGTGATGGCTCCCGTCGGGCAGTGGCGGGCGCAGTTACCACAGCTTACGCCATCGGTCAAAACGACACAGTTGTCTTTGATCCAAACGGCGTGACCGACATGTTGCATGGTCTTCTCTTCCCTTGTGATGGGCTTGATGGCACCAGTGGGGCAGACTTCGCTGCAACGCGTGCACTCGGGACGGCAATAGCCGCGCTCAAACGACATCGTGGGCTGCATGAAGTGTTGTAAATCGGTGGAAGGACGCAACACATTGTTCGGGCAACTTGTCACGCAAAGCTGGCAGGCCGTGCAGTGGCGTTGCATGTGTTTGGCTGAAATCGATCCCGGAGGCGTGATGGGCGTCTCGCGTTCGGGAGCCACCTTGTCCTCGATGACCGCCAATCCACCATCCACCTTCATCTGGGTTTGCGCCATGGCGGCTGTGGTGCCAGCCACTGCTGCACCAACGAGGAAGGCACGGCGCTCCGTGTCGACAGGCTTGGGTTCGGCCACGGGCTTCTTGGCTGTGTAATGTAACGCATCGAATTTGCACTTGCTGAGGCAGTCGCCGCAGACCACGCAACGCGAATAATCCACTTTCCCTTCTTTGAAGTCGATGGCTTGTGCCTTGCAGTTCTTCTCGCACATACCGCAGTTCTTGCATTTGTCCTTGTCGAAACGCACGCGGAACAGCGAGAAGCGAGAGAAGAAGCTCAAGGTTGTGCCCACGGGGCAGATGGTGTTGCAGTAGAGACGGCCTTTCCAGATGGCAAGCGCGCCTAGTATTACTAAGGTGGCGATGGCCACCACGAAAGTCGTCACGCTACGGGTCCAGATTTGGACTTCGGTGAAGTTGTAACGGTCGTTGGCGGCATCGAGTCCAGCCAGCCAGTTGTTCAGCAAATCGTAGAGCGGCTTGAACAAACTGTTGACGATACGGCCGTAGGCACTGTAGGGTGCGAACAAAGTCGTGACGGGCGCAAAGCCGATGAACATTAGGGCAACGAAGACGACGAGGAAGCCGTAACGCAGCCACTTGATTTCTTTGGCGTAGCTGAAGCGGTTTTTCTTGAACTTGCCACCAAGCCACGAGAAGCAGTCCTGCATGATGCCTAAGGGACAGATCACGCTGCAGTAGAGTCGCCCGAAAAGGAGTGCGCAGATGATGAGTAGGGCAAGGACGCCGAAGTTCAAGGCCAAGACGGCGGGTAGGAACTGAAGCTTGGCCACCCAGCCGGCCCAAAGATGCACACGGAACCCGATGCCGAGTAGCAGTAGGGTCACTAAGGTCATCATGACCACTTGTAGGCAGATTCTGATTTTACGTAACATAATGTATTTGAGTTAGTTGTTATTTTGTTGTGTTTCTTTCTTTAATTGGGTTTCACGAACCTTATCCTTGACCGTCATGGCGGAGGAACATCCGCCATCTCCTAAGCGCGAAGACGACATCCTCGCATTTGGGAGATAGCGGGTCAAGCCCGCTATGACGTTTCAAGGGAAGGTTTCTGTGCTATGGTTGAGTGTCTTTTCACTATAAAAATACTAGCTTCATAGAGTAAATATATCGGTAGTGTCACCAGCATTAGCGTCACCGCGTCGCCGGTGGGGGTAATGACGGCTGCCACGATGGCGATGCCCACGATGGCGTGGCGGCGGTATTTCTTGAGTGTTTCGGCTTGCAAAAGTCCAGCCTTGGCCAGGAGGTAGTTGACGATGGGAATCTCGAAGAGGATGCCCATCAGCAAGCTGAGCATGAGCAGGTTGGAGATGTAGGACGAAAGCGAGATCTGGTTTTTCACCGCTTCGTACACCTGGTATTCGTTGAGGAAACGGAAGGCGAAAGGGAAGATGATGAAATAGTTCATCAGCACGCCGAGGATGAAAAGCAATGTGCCCCATATTATAATAGGAGCGGCATGGCGTTTCTCCCTGTCGTATAGCGCAGGTGCGACGAAACCATAGAGCTGCACAATGAGATATGGCGATACTACTACAAGTCCCGCCCAAAGTGCCACTTTGATGTGTGTCATGAACTGCGCCGCCAATTCCGTGTTGATGAACTGTGCTTGAAAGGAGCCTGGGCAGAGCGACGTCCACCCCGTGTGCTCGCAGAGCCATGCCAAGCCTCGGTACGAGATGAAGTCGTCGCGTGAAGGGGCAAACAGCAGACCGAACAGCAGGTTCTTGAAGCAGAACGCAGCCACCGCCCCGACAAACCAGGCAATCAGGCAGCGGAACAGCACTTTCCGAAGCACTTCCAAGTGGTCCCAGAAACTGCTGACCTTCTGCTCACTCATTCCTTCTTTTCCTTGTCTTCCTTGATTTCGGGTTCTTCCACACCGTTCATGCCGTCCTTGAAGCTCTTCACGCCTTTGCCCATGCCACGCATTAGCTCTGGGATTTTGCGTGCGCCAAAAAGTAACAAAACGATGAGGGCGATGATAAGAATCTCTCCCCAACCGATGCGTAGTAGTGTCAATAATAGCATAATATTATGAGTTAGTTGATTAAAACTGCAAAATTAGCAAAAAGATGGTTTTTGACAAAAGTTTCGCTGAGGAATCGAAACTTTTGCATTTTTCTGCAATTTTTTGTTGCGGAAAAAGAAAAAGTTGTACTTTTGCAGCCTCAAAAATCAACCATAGTATTAACAATTAAAAGAAGGAAGTGTTTTAAAATGATTATTGTTCCTGTTAAA
>CACXIM010000052.1 GCA_902767725.1 uncultured Bacteroidia bacterium
TTTTATTCTGACGAAGAACTATTGTCAAATATCAAAGATGCTTGGCTAAAAAAAGGAAAGCAACCTTCAAGACGAGATATGGATAATAAAGAATTATCTATGATTTCATCTGGCACTTATTTACGTCATTATGGAACATGGTACAAAGCATTAGAAAGTTTCATAGCCTATGTTTCTGAAAATGATGACGATTCTTTAAATGAGATTTCCGAAAACGACAACACTTCATCCATTAAGCATAAAACAAAACGCGACCCAAGTGACCGTCTTAAAGTACAGGTATTAATGAGAGATGGTAATCGCTGCAGGATTTGTGGCGTTGAATGTAGTGGTGGCTTGCATAATATTCATTTTGACCATATTATTCCTTGGTCAAAAGGCGGTGAAACAACATTGGAAAATTTGCAAGTATTATGTTCAGCCTGTAATGAAGCCAAAGGTAATTTGTAGTTTATTTCTTTAATACGACAAAAAACCGCAAATTAATTGTACTTTTGCAATCAGTAATAAAAGCATCGTATTTGTCATGTGTAAAGATCTACATACAGATTCAGATGAAAAAATGAAGGCTGTCATCATTGATCGTATTCGGTTGATGGAATCGGGTGAAGCGAAATATTTTGATGGTGAAGAAGGGTTTGCACTAATACGAATGCGCTATGGTTTATAAGTGATTCTCTCATGCAGTTCAAAGACGTTATCGGCCAATCCGCCATCAAACAAAGGCTTATCCAGAGTGTGAAGGAAAACCATGTCTCTCATGCGCAACTCTTTTTGGGCCCTGCCGGAAGCGGCAAACTGCCTTTGGCCTTGGCTTACGCCCAGTATATCCTCTGCCCTAATCGCACCGAGACCGACAGCTGCGGCGTGTGCCCCACCTGCCAAAAGATGCAGAAACTGGTGCATCCCGACCTGCATTTTGTGGTGCCTACCAACACCACAAAAAGTGTCAAAAGCAATCCAGAGTCGGACCTGTTTATGGAGGAATGGCGTGAGTTTACGCTGAAAAACAACGGCTATTTCAACGACACCGACTGGTATGCTTTCCTAGACATCGAGAACAAGCAGGGCTATATGTCGGTGCGCGACGCGGCCTCACTGTTGCGCAAACTGAATATGAAAGCCTATGAGGGTGAGTACAAGATCGCCATCATCTGGATGGCGGAGAAGATGCGCACGGACACGGCCAACAAGCTGCTGAAACTGCTTGAGGAACCGCCGGAGAAGACTGTTTTCTTGCTTATCGCTGAGGATGGCGAGGAATTGTTGGCCACCATCAAGTCGCGCACGGCTTTGGTTAAGATTCCTAGCATTGAGTTACATGAAATTGAGACGGCATTGAAAGTGCGTCTGGGCTGCAACGACAAGCAAGCCCACGACGCAGCCATGATTTCGGAAGGCAACTGGCTCACCGCCTGCCACTCGGTGCAGGACTCCGAAGAGCACAAGTTTTTCTTCACCACTTTCCAGCAGTGGATGCGACTCTGTTTCCGTGCAGCTTATTCCGAATTGATAGACTTCTCAGCCAACATCAAGACATTGGGACGCGAAAAGCAGAAGGAATTGCTGGACTATGGCCTGCGTATTATACGCAACTCGCTGTTGTTCAACAATAATCTTGCACAAGTTGTCATGCTGCCCGATGACGAGAAAACTTTCAACTCGAAATTTGCACCTTTCGTCAACCCTGCCAATCTGGCACAAATCGTTGGGCTTTTCGAGGAAGCCATACGCCAAATCGAGCGCAACGGCAATGCGCAAATCATCTTCACCGATGTGAGCTTCAAGATGGTAGGGCTGCTGAAAAAGAAATAGGTTTACTGCCCTTTATTCAAGAACTTCAATCGTCCCCATCTCAAACTGGATGGGATGTCCGGCTTCGTAGTAACGAACGTCATGCAGTACCTTGTCGAAGACGTAGTTCTGGATGAGCACGAAGTCCTTGCCGTCGTTGGCGAGGGCATACATGCGGTCGCGATCCACATCGCCCAGCTCGCCACCCATATCAGTCACACCGTTCAGCACTAGTTTCTTGAAGGTCTTCATGTCCTGCTTGTTGCCGTTTTTGTCAGTGACAACAATGTAATGCAGGTAAGGCGAACTCGTGATGGAATCGATGCGTTCCTGCGGTAAAGTATTGGTAAACAAGGCCTCAAAGCGCAGGTCGCTGAACGACGACATGAGGTTGATGACCTTCAGCGTGTCGTAAGGCAATTCTTGATTGTCGATCAGGCGCGTGAGTTTGTATTGGTGCTTCCCGATGTTGTCGATACGGAAACTGCCTTCGGGGTCTTCGTTGAAGTCGACCTCAACCGACTGGATGTCAGCCATGTTCTCATGGAAGATGGTATGGTCGCGCCAGTCGTCTGGGTTGGCGGTGAAACGCGTGGTGATGAAACCGCGGAAGCTGGGAATGTAGACGATATAGGCCTTGTCGGCGCCTTCTTTCAGCATGAAGGTTCCGCTGCTGTCCATGGTGGCATCGCCAACGTAGAAGACCTTAGTGCACTTCTCATGATAGAACAGCTTGATTTTATCAAACAGGTTGATACGAGGCACTATCTGATAGATTTCCACCTTGGTGCTCTGCGAAGCCAGTTGCTTGACGATGTTGTCGTGGCTAGCCACTGAGACGGGCATCTTAATACGAATCTTGTATAAGGTTGTCAACAGGTACTCCACTTGTTTTGGGTGCGCCTTGTAGGTGCCATTGAGCGTCCAGCCGTTTTCCTGGCGTTCGAGCAGCGACTCTCTTTCCCTACGGTCAGCCAAATAGATTTTCGTGACCGAGGCTGTGTCCCACACTTGGAAGTCTGATGACTCGCCCTGTAACGTGGAGAGGTAACGGTTGTTCCAAATCAAGACGCCGGCAATGACAACCAAAATGGCGGCAATAATAATGGTGATGCGGTTATTTTTCTTCATATCATCCTTCCTTTGGTATAACTATTAAAAACACTAAGTATGCTATTACTCCAATTCCTCCAATTCCGAGGATAATCCATAAAGCTCGAATAAGTTTTACGTCTATTTTAAAATATTCACTCAATCCTCCACAAACGCCAAATAACCATTTATTTGTATTTGAACGACTTAAACGTTTGATGCCTTCTTTTTGGTAGATAACATTGTATTTTGTTTTCCGCACCAAAGCCATTGCTATACCAAATAGAATAATAATTCCGACTGGGATGACGGTGTTGATGACTTGCCATTTCACTCGTTCCTTGCTTATCTTGGTGGCATCCAGCAAGCGAATCTTCAGCTCGCGCGAACGGATGTCAATGAGGCCTTCGCCGTCAACCAGGTAGCTGATGGCGTTTTCGATGAATTCCTTGTTGGTGTAAGTGATACCCGTGTATTGGTCGAAGCCCAAGGGTAGGGGTTTGTGGGTACGGATATCGAACTGGTTGCGGATGATGTCGCCATCAGAAACCACTATCATGGCGGTGGGCTCACTTTCTTCAAGGAAGTCGGTGGCTTGGTCGTCGACGATTTCCTGAGGGATGCGGTTGGCATACAGCGACGGGAAGCTGCCCTTCAACAGATAAGCCACGTTCTTGCCTTTGGAAGTGAACATGCGTTGGTCGGGGGCCTGCCGGAGCATGGCCAAGGAAATGAATACCGGAGTACCTGACACTTTGGTGTAGTTTGAAGTTTTAAGCAGAGGAATCTGCTCAACACCATTGGCCGAGGTGGTGGCATCGATCGAGCTGACGAAGTCGGCTTTGATGGCGTTCATGTTGCGTACCATGGGATGTTCGGAGGCGGCTTGCAGCAAGGGGAAGTAATACCAGCGGAAGAATTCCAGCTGGGCTTGGCCTCCCACTTGTCCAGTGCGAATGGGCAATTGAGCGCAGGTCAGGTCGAGGAGCAGGTCGCGATTGAGGCGCACGCCATACCTGAAGAGCATGTCATCGAGGTTGAGGTCTTGCTCCATGCCGATGGTCGACTCCTGGTTTTGCAAGCTGTCCATCGTGGCGAATACTGGCTCCACCAGCCACAGCACCTTGCCACCATGCATGATGTATTGGTCGATGAGGAATTTGTCTTTTTCATCGAAAGGCTGTGTGGGCTTGGCGATGACGATGGCATCGTATGAAGGGAAGACTTTTACGTCTCTCGTCGTGTCCTGTGTGCGGTGCATCAAGGCGTCAATCTGGCCGTCAATGGCTTTCCGTTCTACGCTGTATTTCTGCCCCAAGGTTTTGGCGATGTCGGCAAGTTCTTCGTCGCTCAACTCGCCATGACCTTCGATAAAGGCGATGTGTGGCTTTTCCAATCGCGTGACTTTTTTGATGGCGTCCACGAGGCGGAACTCCAGATTCTGCATCGAGGCATTCAATGCGGCTTCCGACGATTGCCCGATTTGGTTTTCCAACAGGTCGATGGCAATCTCGGTGTTGTTGCGATAGCTCACCAAAGCGCCCGGCCAAATCACCATTTGCTTCGAGGAACCATCGCTGTTTTGCACGTTCAAGTCGGTCGGATTCAGGCCTGCTTGATACAGTTGTGTATAGGTTTCTCGGATTTCGGCGTCGTTACCGCTTTCGGCTGGGTTGATGAACTCGTAGTCGATGTATTTCGAGTAGGCACGGAATTCGTCCAACATTTCTTTGGTCTCGCGGCGCAGTTTCTTGAAGCCAGCAGGGAAGTCGCCTTCAAGATACACCTTGAAATACACGTAGTCTTCAAGGTTGTTGAGGGTCTCTTTCGTGGTAGGCGACAAAGTATAGCGTTTCTCGCTCGTCAGGTCGAAGCGGGTGAACACGTATGAGCCAATCACGTTGACCAACACCACGATGGCAATCGTGATGAGGAAGGCGACGATTTGGTTTTTCTTCAGACTTTTGCGTTTGTTTTCCATCCTTTCACCTCCTTACCATTTGCGGCTCGATAGAACCAGTTTTGTTGCACTCAGGAAAACTGCAATCACACTGAGGAAATACAGCACATCGCGTGTGTCGATAACGCCACGGCTCAGGGAGCTGTAGTGGGCATTCATACCCAACTGTTGGATGAACAGGTCGACGCGACCGAACAACGAGAGCGAGTAGATGAACTCAAAGCCAATCAGCAGGAATCCGCAAAGGAAAACGGAGATGATGAAGGCCAAGATCTGGTTGTTGGTCAACGAGCTACAGAAGATGCCTATGCTGACGAAGCTGGCACTGAGTAAGAAAAGTCCAATGTAAGAGCCCCAGATGCCGCCGCTGTCGAGGTTGCCTTTTGGCAGTCCGAGGCGGTAAACTGAGACATAATAGATAAAGGTCGGGATTAAGGCAAGTAATACCAAGACCACGCCAGCCAAGAACTTGGCCCAGATGATTTGCCAGTCCGACAAGGGCTTGGTGGCCAGCATTTCGATGGTGCCGGTGCGGTTTTCCTCCGCGAAACTGCGCATGGTGACGGCAGGCACGAGGAAGAGAAACACCCAAGGGGCAAGGACGAAGAGGCCGTCCAAATTGGCATAGACTGAGTTCAGCACGTTGAAATCGCTTTGGAACACCCAAAGGAACAAGCCGGTGATGAGCAGGAACACCACTATCACCATGATGCCGATCAGCGAGCTGAGGAAGTTGCTGATTTCTTTCTTAAACAGTGCGTACATCCCAAGAATGATGGTTATTCAATGATCATGTCAAACGGAAGGCGAGCTTGGATGCCAGTGTTCTTCTGCAGGTTCTCCAAGCCTTGCAGATAGTCGTAGTAGACACCCATTTTCTGCTTCATGGCGGCATCAAGCTTGTCGCTTTCGTTCATCGACTCCATCATGCGGGTGAAGAAGTCTTTCTGCTTGGGCCATTCGGTCACTTTGTAGTCGTTGCCAAGATTGGCTTTTTCAACGGCGTAGGCGATGGCGTCTTCCATGTCTCCGAGTTTGTCGACCAGGCCAATCTCAATGGCGTCGGCGCCAGCCCACACGCGGCCTTGACCGATGCTGTCGACGTAGGATTGGGTCAAGCCACGGCCTTCAGCCACACGGCCAGTGAAGTCGTTGTAAGTCTTCACAACCATTTCCTGAAGTTTGCCATATTGGAACTCGGTGAGCGGCTGGGAGAGGGTGCCGAAGTCGGCATTCTTGTTGGTCTTGGCTGCATCAAATGTCAGACCAACCTTGTCGTTGAGGAAGCCTTGAAGGTTGGGAACGGTGCCGAATACGCCGATGGAACCCGTGAGGGTGGTGGGGTCGGCAAAGATGTAGTCGGCCTTGGCCGAGATCCAATAGCCACCAGATGCAGCATAATTACCCATCGAGACGATGACGGGCTTCACTTCTTTGGTCAGATCGAGCTCGCGACCGATAATGGCCGAAGCCACGGCGCTACCGCCAGGTGAGTTGACACGCAGCACGACAGCCTTAACGTTTTCGTCTTCGCGGGCCTTGCGGATGGTCTTTGAAAGGTTCTCGGAGTAGATGTTCTCTTCTTCGTTACCCTTGCCGTCAAAAATCTGGCCAGAGGCATAGATAATGGCCACTTCGTTCTTGCTCACGTTCTTGTCTTTATATGACTTGGCATATTTGGTGTTGCCGATGGCGTTGATGTTCTTGTTGCTGCCCGTGAGGCCTTTCAGCTCTTCCAGCACTTGGTCTTTGTAGTAGAGGTTGTCGACCAGACCAAATTCCAAAGCTTTGTCGGCATTGAAATAGGTCTCAAGGTTGTCGGCAATCTCGTTGAGTTGTTCCACGCTGATGTTGCGGCTTTGGCTGATGCCGAGGAGGATTTGTCCCCAAACGGTGCCCAAGAGCTTGTCCATCTGTTCACGGTTGGCTTCGCTCATCTTGTCGAGGAAATAAGGCTCCACAGCGCTCTTGAAGCGGTTGTTGGGACCGCGTACAATCTGCATCTCGATGTCGAGTTTGTCAAGCAGATGCTTGTAGAAAGTGATTTGAGAGGCCATGCCGTGC
Source organism: uncultured Bacteroidia bacterium (assembly GCA_902767725.1). Lineage (GTDB taxonomy): Bacteria > Bacteroidota > Bacteroidia > Bacteroidales > F082 > Limimorpha. The sequence goes on from CACXIM010000052.1 coordinate 6,911, forward strand.
AGGTCCAAGGCACCTTCGGGATTGAGGTAGATCTTGTCGGCGATGGATGCCATGTAGTAGGCACTTTGGCTATAGCTCTCGCCGTAGGTGACGATGAACTTGCCTGACTCCTTGAACTCGATGAGTTTGTCGCGGATTTCCTGAAGGGTGGCAGTGGAAGTAGGTATGCTGCTCAGTTCCATATAGATGCCCTTGATGTTGGGGTCGGTCTTGGCGTGTTCGATGTTGCGAAGGATGTCGTTCAAACCCGTCATATCCTGAGCTTCCATAGTATTGAAGTTGATGCCGCCGAAAGGATTGTCGGTGGTACGGTCCGGGATGGCGTAGTCGAGTTTCATGTAAAGCACCGAATTGGCCTGCGGCTTGCTGATGGTTTCCGTTTCCGTGGAGAGGCTTGAAATCATTGACGAAACCACGCCAACCTTAATGAAGAAGGTGACTACCATGGCGATAAGCGTTCCCAAGAACGCGGCAAGTAATACTTTTGAGAATTTCATGACGATTCAGTTTATATTATTAGGGTGCAAAAGTAACATTTTATTCGTTTATATTGGTGAGAAAACGCTATATTTGCAAAAAATCTCGATGGTGGCAACCTGTTACATTCTCTTTGGCTCCAACATGGTTCTCCGACAAGACTCGGGAATCTGTGACAAGCAGGGCATCTTCGATTTGGCGTGCTTATATATTAATAATAGGTGTGGCCGGGTCGTGCAGGTGTCTTCGCCGTACGAGTCGGAGCCATGGGGCTTCGAAACCAAGGAATGGTTCTTGAATCGGGTGATAGTGGTCGAAACGGAGTTGACGCCAGAGGAGTTGCTTCGGCAACTGCTTGAGATCGAGCAAGAGTTGGGCCGTGAACGGCATCCTGAGATTGAGGGTTATGCCTCAAGGACGGCTGATTTGGATATCCTGTACTACGGTGAAAGGATTATCCTGACGGAAATACTGACCGTCCCGCATCCTCGGTTGCATCGCCGCCGTTTCGCGTTGTTGCCTATGTGTGAGGTGGCACCCGACTTGGTGCATCCTGCTTTGGGATTGACCCAGACAGAACTATTGGCACGATGCCCGGATACGCTCATGGTGCGAAAAATTGAAAATGATTAGAAAGAAGAACAATGCATTACAACTACATAGCCATAGAAGGAACGGTGGGGGCGGGCAAGACCACTTTGGCCACTCGCATCGCCAAGGATTTCAACGGGCGGTTGATTTTGGAGGAGTTTGAAGGCGACAAGAACCCGTTTTTGCCCAAGTTCTACAAGGAGCCCGAAAAGTATTCCTTCCAATTGGAAATGACCTTTTTGGCCTTGCGTTTCCAGCAGTTGAAGGATAAGCTAGGCGCACTCGACTTGTTCCACGATTTCATCATCTCGGACTATTACGTGGCCAAGTCGTTGATTTTTTCGCGCAACAATCTCCAGGAAGACGAGTACCAGTTGTTTTCGCGCTTTTTCAACATCATTTTCTCCGACATGCCCAAGCCGGAACTGTTGGTGTACCTCTATTCCGATGTGGCACGTCTGCAGCGTAACATTCGTAAGCGTGGGCGCAGCTATGAGCAGGAAATCAGCGACGCCTATTTGGAGAACATCCAGCAAGGTTATTTTGACTTCTTGCGCCAACAGCAGAACAACATGCGGATACTGTTGATAGACACCAATAGGCTCGATTTTGTGGCTAGCGAAAACGACTACCAACGCATCATTGATGTCATAGACCGACCTTACGAAATCGGTTTGCACAGAGTGTCGCTATGATTTCTTTTTGGCATTAATGCACAAAAAAAAGCCGCTCTTACCGAGCGGCTTTTTTTTTGTTAGTGAAGTTTATCTTTTCGGTTTCTTCACTTTGATAACTCTGGTGGTGGTAACCTCAGTGGGTTTGTTCACGTATACTTCAGCGCGACGAATCTGAGGCAGAATGTCCTTTTCGAGTTGAGGATAGATGGCGCACATGTCCTTCACAGCCTTTTGCTTGTTGGGAGCATTGTTGACGGTGTTGACGATGGCATCCTTGTCCTTAAGGTCGGATTTCTGGACGAGTTCGATGAAGGTAGCCCAGTCTTCGCCATAACCCTTACCATTGATTTTGAGGTTCTTGTCCTTGGCAATCTTCTTCATCTGAGCTTCGGCAGCGTTGTCACGGTTGTCGGAGAGTTCGAAGTTGTGGCCTTCTTCACCTTCAGGAGAAGCCCAAGCCTTGATTTCGAACTCGGTGACACCATCGTCCAGAAGTTTTCTCAGAGCAGCATCGGCTTCGTTGTTGGCAGCCTTTCTGTCACCAATGTTGTACTTATCCTTCTTGAAGTAATAGGTGAGCACTTTTTCAAGATTGTTTTGCGTGCTCTTTTCGATGATGGTGGAGTCAACCTCAATGTAAGCTTGCTCAACGCCATTGGCCAGATGCTCGGTAGCACCCTGTGCATAGTACACGTTCTTCACGATTTCATCCTGAGTGGGATAGATGGTGCCATCATAGACGTAGAACATCGGGTCGCCCTTCAGTTCGCAGTTGGCCATTTCCTCTTGGTAAGGCATGCAATAGTGCTTGGTGTATTCGCCACCTTCTTTGTAAGGAACGCGGAAGTCGCCTTCGCCCTTCACCTTTTCACCCACGAAGGTGATAGGATCGATGTCGATTTGGCCACCGTTGTAGGCCAGGTAAGGCTGCAGGTTCATGACAGCTTGCTTTTCGAAGTATTCGCCAGGGATGGTAACGATGACATCAAAGCAAACGTTACCGTCATCACCTTCTACCAGCGGGTCGGGATCAACGCGGTAGGTGATCTTCTTGGACTCGCGAGCCATTCTGTCGATGTCGCAAGGATTATTGAACTTATAGCGCAGACCCAGGTTGAACTGGCTGTACATATCCTTATCGTTGATGATGTGTTTCTCTTCGTCGCTCTTGATCTTGGCCACTTGGTCGAGGTTGTCTGTGCCAGTGAAGTTGTAGGTGTAGTCCAAGAAGAGGTCAAACTTAGGAGCGAGGTTGAAAGTGATTTCCATACCTGCAGGAACACTGAAATTGAGTTCGCGTTTTTCAGTTTTGGCAGCAAGTTCGCTTTCCACTGCATCATCGGCGTTGAGCTTGCTGACAACACCGCCTTGGTAGTAGATGCCACCAATACCGATATGAGGCACCAGGTTGATGACTCTTCTCGGATTATAGTTGAACATGTTGAACAGGTTGAAGGTCAAATTCAAGTTGCCTTCAAGGTAGTTCGACTTGTCAAGACCGAGGTTTGTGTAAATGGCACCATCGGGATCGCTGTTGAGGACAAGAAGCTGAAGTGTAGTGGAATTAGGGGTGATACCATGTTTGTGACCCGAAAGGAGGCCATAACCGCCCTTGAAATTCAAGCCAATGACTTTACCGAATTGGTAACCAATACCCAGATGGGCGTTCCAGTTCTGGAGAGCAATGCTCTTGTAATGGTTGAAATCTTCCCAAATACCGCCAGGGTAGTTGGCGAGGTCACCATGGTTGATTGACAAACCTCCGTCAGCTTGGATGTACCAATACTTCTCAGCAGGTTTTGCATGTTTTTTGCCTTCTTGAGCCATCATGCTCAAAGGAAGCACTGCAACGATGACGAGCATCAGCAGTTTCGAAAAAGTCAGATTTTTCTTCATAACGTTAAGTGTTAGGTTTGTAATGATTATTATTAGTTGATTCTCAATTTTCGTCTTTACACTTATTCTATTTAGCGAACAAAAATAGGGATTTTTTTAATTGTCAACACAAAAAGTTGAAAAAAAATACATTTTTTCCGCTTTTTTTGCCAAAAAACATGCAAAATCCCCTTATTTTATCTTCAAATACAACATTTCAAACAACCTCCACATGACAATTCCGGCACATACTGAAACGTTGATGGAATGCTTTGTCCCCGCTTGTGGCAACTCAATGGCTCCGTCGCAATAGGGCAGTGCCTCTTCGCTAACTCCATCTACTTCGTTACCTAAAATATAGGCAGTGTGTGTCGCAAAATTGAAATCCTGAAGCGGTACACTGCCTTCTACCTGCTCGACAGCGAATATCTTGTAGCCTTCGGATTTTAAGGCTTGACACGCAGCTTCGGTGGTTTCAAAGTATCGCCATTTTACTGTCTCATCGGCCCCCAAGGCGGTCTTGTGGATCTCGCGGTGGGGTGGACATGCCGTGATGCCACACAAATACAAGGCTCCGATACGGAAGGCGTCGGCGCTACGGAAGAATGCCCCTACGTTGCTCAACGACCTGATGTTGTCGAGCACTATTATAATAGGTAGCTTTTCGGCCTGCTCGAAGTCTTCTTTGCTGAGCCGATGCAGCTCGTCCATACTGAGTTTGTGCATGGTTTTTTCTTTTTGCGGCAAAATAAATGAAAAAAGGTGTTGGCCTATCATTAAAGCGGATTTTTTTGAACGAACTGGGCGATTGTTTCAAACAAAATGGTAATTTTGTACCCCTTAATTCGTGTTTTATGGCAGAAAAAGCGACTGATACCCCTTTGATGAAGCAGTATTTCTCCTTCAAGGCGAAATATCCTGATGCTATGCTCTTGTTCCGTGTGGGTGATTTCTATGAGACCTACGGCGAGGATGCGGTGAAATCGTCGAAGATTTTGGGCATCGTCCTGACCAAACGCTCGAGTGCCATGGCTGATTCTATTGAATTGGCTGGGTTTCCGCATCATGCCTTGGATACCTATCTGCCGAAACTGGTGCGCGCTGGATTGAAAGTGGCAGTCTGTGAACAGCTCGAAGACCCGAAATTGGCAAAGAAGCTGGTCAAACGAGGTGTGGTAGAATTGGTTACGCCAGGTGTTACGTATAATGATAACGTGCTGGAACAGAAGGAAAACAACTTCTTGGCTTCGGTGCATCTTGACAAGGAGATTTCGGGCGTGTCGTTTTTGGATGTCTCAACGGGCGAGTTTTTCCTCACGCAAGGTTCCAATGAATACATCGACAAACTGTTGCAGAGTTTCAATCCCTCAGAGGTGTTGGTGCAACGCAACAAACGCAAGGACTTCATCGATCTCTTTAGCGCGAAATACTATCTCACTGTCTTCGACGACTGGGTTTTCACCGATGATTATGCCAACGAAATCCTCAATAAGCATTTCCACACGGTTTCGCTGAAAGGTTTTGGCGTCGATGACTTCCCGAAAGGCATTGTGGCGGCAGGTGCGGCCATACATTATTTGATTGAAACGCAGCATGATAAACTCAACCACATCACCTCACTTTCTCGCATTGACCAAGGACAATATGTGTGGCTCGACAAGTTCACTATCCGCAACTTGGAATTGCTGCACACGTCCAATCTCAATGCCAAGACCTTGATTGATGTCATTGACAAGACGGTTTCGCCTATGGGCGGACGATTGATGCGCCGCTGGCTGAGTTTGCCTTTGAAGAATAAGGAGCAGATCGAGGCTCGTTACGAAGTGGTGCGCTATTTTGTGGAGCATCGCGAGCAGATTCAGAAGTTTCAGGACGCCGTACGTCAGGTGGGTGATTTGGAACGTCTGATTTCCAAAGTCTCGTTGTCGCGGGTCAATCCGAGAGAGCTGTTGCAGGTGGGGCGTGCCTTGGACCAAATCGAGGTGCTGAAAAATGCTTGTGAAGAAAGCCAACATCCTGCCTTGCAACGTTTTGCTGAGCAGTTCAACCCTTGTGCCTCCATTCGCGAACGTATCAAGAAAGACGTGAATCCCGATGCCCCAGCCTTGCTCTCTAAAGGCAACTACATAGCTGAAGGCGTTGATCCGGAATTGGACGACCTGCGCAACCTTTCGCGTTCGGGCAAGGAATACCTAATGGGCATACAACGGCGCGAGATGGAAGCCACGGGCATCAGCTCGTTGAAGGTGGGTTATAACAATGTGTTCGGTTACTATCTCGAAGTCACCAATTCCCACAAGGACAAGGTGCCAGTGGAGTGGATTCGCAAGCAGACGTTGACCAATGCCGAACGATACATTACCGAGGAACTGAAGGAATATGAGCAGAAGATACTTGGAGCTGAAGAAAAAATCGCTATCATTGAGCAGAGGGTTTATAATGAGTTGGTTACTGCGGTGACTGAGTTTGTGGAACCCATTCAGGTGGATGCTTCCATCGTGGCCCGTATCGACTGCTTGGTGAGTTTCGCCGACATCTCGCTGAAAAACAACTATGTGCAGCCCGTCATCGACGACTCGTTTGTGCTGGATATCAAGGATGGTCGCCACCCCGTCATTGAGCAGATGATGCCCGTGGGAGAGAGTTACATCGCCAACGATGTCTATCTCGACCGCGACAAGCAGCAAATCATCATCATCACCGGCCCGAATATGTCGGGTAAGTCGGCCCTGCTGCGTCAGACCGCTTTGATTGTGCTGATGGCGCAAATGGGTTGCTTCGTTCCTGCGGCATCGGCGCGTATTGGTTTGGTTGACAAGATTTTTACCCGTGTAGGTGCTTCCGACAACATCTCTTCGGGCGAATCGACCTTTATGGTAGAGATGAACGAGACGGCTAGCATCTTGAACAATGTGTCGTCGCGGAGCCTTGTGCTGCTTGACGAAATCGGGCGCGGCACCAGCACCTACGATGGTATCAGCATCGCTTGGGCCATCACGGAGTTTTTGCACGACCATCCCGTGAGTCGCGCCAAGGTGATGTTTGCCACGCACTACCATGAGCTGAACGAGATGGAGGACTCCTTTGCCCGCATCAAGAACTATCATGTTTCAGTCAAGGAAGTCGGCAATAAGGTGGTGTTTTTGCGTAAGTTGAAGCGCGGCGGCAGTGCCCATAGCTTCGGTATCCATGTGGCCGAGATGGCTGGCATGCCGCGCAAGGTCATCGAGCGCGCCACTTCTCTGTTGACGGTTTTGGAGAAATCACATACCAGCGAGGATGTGGAGAAAGCAGCCGCTAAGAAACAAGACGATGCCATGCAGTTGAGTTTCATCCAGTTGGATGACCCGTTGTTGCTTCAAATCAAGGAGGACATTCTCAATACCAACATTGATACATTGACTCCAGTTGAAGCCTTGATGAAGTTGAATGAGATCAAGAAGTTGCTGAATCGTTGATTGGCTTTTTCCAAAACCACCAGATTCCGTATGCCAGTAAAACGATGCCAACGACAAGGATAATCAGATAAAAAGTATTGGTTTGATTGCTTATATCAATGGCAGTGAGTGAATTGTTGGTGATATGGATGATGATGCCCGGGATGATGCTGCCTGTGCGCCAATAAAGCCAGCCGACGAGGATTCCAAACAACATGGCCGTGACGAAATTCGCTCCAAATCCGTGAAGCAGGGCGAAAAGTAGAGCGGAGATGAGGATAGCCAACCACGGACGGCATCGCGTTTTCAGCAGGCCATCAAGTACTAGGCCGCGAAAACAAATTTCTTCCATTATGGGACCAAAAATGCAAGCATTGAGTGCTCCGGCAATTCCGGAAAAAAACTGTTGACGACGTTCTAATTCATCGCCTTGATATAACAGGTCAACATCAAGCAAAGACAATGCTGAAAATAATACAAATGCATGAGATGCGGCAATCAAGACAGACACTCCGACCGCAGGCCAGACCATACGTCGCTTGATGCGGCCAAACGTCAGCTTGACATAACCCTTGCCGAAAAACAAGACGGTGATGAGCAAGTAACCCGCCACCAAGGTCCATTTCATGATCTCAATGTTCTTGAAAATGCGCCCAAAGATGATGCCAATAACTATTGTTGCAAAATATAACGAGCACCAAATCAGGAATAGTTTTACCGATTTTCCAATTCCTTCGTCCATATTCTTATTGTTTCATCTTGCAAAAGTACTTTTTTTCGTATGCCTATTAGACGCAAAACCAGTATAAAAACTACAAAGAAAGAAAATTTTTCTCAAAAATGTTTGCGGTATTGAAAAAAGTTGTACTTTTGCCGCGCAATTCGCAAGCGGAAATCTTGGAAAGACAAGATTACCGATTGTTGCAGACAAGCGGAAATAGCTCAGTTGGTAGAGCACGACCTTGCCAAGGTCGGGGTCGCGAGTTCGAGTCTCGTTTTCCGCTCAAGAGCGAAGCGGAGTTTTCGGAGCAGCGAGAGCAAAAGCAAGGCATTTGATTTTGCCGAGTCGCGAACGAAAACGCCGACTGCTGAAAGCAGGCGGAAATAGCTCAGTTGGTAGAGCACGACCTTGCCAAGGTCGGGGTCGCGAGTTCGAGTCTCGTTTTCCGCTCCACAAGGTCCCGATGGAAGTCGGGA
>CACXIM010000053.1 GCA_902767725.1 uncultured Bacteroidia bacterium
GACGAAGATCTGCTGACCCTTCTCAACTTTGAACTGTTGTCCTGCGATTTCTACTATTGCGTACATTTCTCGATATCTTTTAGTTAGATACTAACTCTCTTTTTTTTCGGACTGCAAAAATACACATTTTTTCAATCGGTCAAGATTTTCTTTTCGTTTTTTCGCATTAATTTTCTTCAAAGGCACTTGAAATGACATTTATTTTGCTAAAAAACAGGATATTATATTTTCACATTATTTATATTAATACAGCTATTTCGCTCATTAATACCCCTATTCCCGACTAAAGAAAGCTCAAAAAGACCGATTTCAACACCCAAAATGGACTATCTTTACATCAAAAATGTAGTTCGTCTTGTAAAAATACGTACCTTTGCGGCCAGTTTTGCCCAAAGCATTAATACCTTTATTAATTAATGAACGAAAACGAGCTCAAGGTTCTTATCGACAAAATGAAAGGTGGCGACAGAGAGTCGTTCAACCAGATTTTCCGTCGTTTTTATACGCCTTTGACCCGTTTTTGTGTTCGTTTTGTTGGTGATGGTGACCAAGCCGCAGAGATTGTGCAAGATCTTTTCGTGAAACTGTGGACCAGCCGCGAGAAGTTGACTTTCAACACCTCTTTTGAGTCCTACATGTTGCGCGCGGTACGCAATTCGGCCATCACTTTTATTAATAAGGAACGTGCCCATGCTGATGTTAACGAGCGCATCTACACCGACGAATCGGATGCCACCGACCCCTCGGAAACGCTGCAATCCAACAACTTGGAAGCCTCCTACCAAAAGGTCTTGGCCTCCATGCCCGAAAAACGCCGGGAGGTGTTTCTGGCCAGCCGTTTCGACGGACTGAAATATGCCGAAATTGCAGCAAAAATGGGACTGTCGCAAAAGACCGTCGAAGCTCACATGAGTGCCGCCATCAAGCAACTGAGAGAAGGCTTGAAAGAGTACCTCTAATGCCGCAACGGTCCCTGAGCCAGTTCTGGTGCATCCCTACAGGATGCTAGAAACCAACTTCTTTTTTTTACCGATCGCGCATCCCGATGGGATGCCATATCACTATGTCTGTCGAATCCCGCAGGGATTGCCGTTCGGTAAAAAGAATAAAAAATCCATCTCTTACATCCCATTAGGGATGTGCGAAATTCGAATTAATTAATTTTTCAAAAATTTTCCTTTTCCGACTAAGGGTAAAACCAAAGTTGTTAGTCTTTTAGATGAATCGAAGAGATAAAAAACGATTGAAATGTACTCGGTAAACGACAAATATGAAGCATTAATTATGAGCTACTTGGACGGGCAATGCTCGGCTGAGGAAGCCCATGAACTGCTTTTGTGGGTGGCCGAGTCGGAAGAGAATCGTTTGTATTTCAATTCGCTGAAGGATCAATTTGAGGTGTGGAACCTCACTGACTTCGCCATGCCCGAACTTGACGAGGCCGATGTGGAAGCCGCACTCGATGCCGTGAACGCCAAGATCGATGCCATCGAGGAAATTGAACCCAATGTGGTGCAGATGCCTTGGCTCCGCCGAAACTACAAATATGTTTCCGGAGTGGCCGCTGCCCTCGTTATCGCTTTGTTCGTTGGCTTCCTGGTGCGCAATCCTTTCAATTCGACCGTAACTTACGCCTATAACGGCCAAAACGAATCATCGTACACCCTGCCCGATGGTACCTCTGTTGACTTCAACAGCGAAGGCACAATCAGCTATCCCAAGCATTTCACCAAGTCGGAGCGTTCCGTCGACTTTGAAGGCGTTGCCTATTTCGATGTCGCCAAAGACGAAACGAAACCCTTCGTTCTCCACTGCAATAACATGGACATCGAAGTGCTGGGCACCAGTTTCTTGCTGAATGCTGACAAGGATGCTGAACGCTATACCGTCGACCTCTACACAGGTAAGGTGAAGATGACAGCTTTCGACAAAAAAGGCAACACACTTTCGCAAGTAGAAGTCAACCCCGGCGAGCGCGGTGTGTGGAACGCCGATGAAAGCAAACTGAAGATGATGACCTACTCCGAGGTGAAGGAAGACGAACTCCAGACCAATCACGTCCTCGTTTTCGACAACGAAAAGCTTTCGAAGATTGTCGAGGCTCTTGAGTACATCTACAAGGTTGAAATCGACCTTAGCGAGTCGTGCGCATCAAAGAAACTCACCGCACGCTTCTCCGACGACGAGTCCATCGACGACGTACTTGAAACCATCGCTGTCGTAACGGAAGTGACCGTCACGAAGAAAGGTGGAATCTACCAGATTCGCTAATTCAAATCCATTTTCCTAAGGCATTTTTTCAAGAAATGAGAGCACTCTCATTTTTTTGTCGTATCTTAGCGGCCTGTTTTGAATTGTTTTGGAAATGGAAAATCCTCATCTCAATATACTACCAAACAGGAAAAATGGACTGCATTGGCTACCGCTGTTATTCCTGTTTGCCCTCACCCTGAACTCCCCTCTACGCTCCCTCGCCCAGTCGTTCAACCCACTGATTTCATTCTCGGTTGAGTCGTGTACCTTAGACAAAGCCTTGGAGAAACTCTTTGCCGACTACGAACTGAACGTGGCTTTCAGCAAAGCAGAGCTAAGCAAAATACGCATCGAGAGCTATTCGTGTTCGTATAAATCCGTTGAAGAAGTGCTATCCGACTTGTTGAAAGGTACTGGCTACGGCTTCAAGAAGATCGGCAAACAGTATGTGATACGAAAGAACGCACAACTCGCCAATGATCCAGGAGCCATGGTGACTCCCACCGTCGAGCCAAAAACAGAAATCACTAAGCCCAAGCGCGACACCGTGGTTAGTAAGACGGGCGACACCATTCGCATATACGACTCTGTGCAAATCATTCGAACCGTGATGCGCTACGACACCGTAGTCAAAGTGGAGCATGAGATCCGAACTGACACAGTATATGAAGTGAAATACCAAGGCTGGCAGATTCCTTGGCCCAAGTTCCGCAACAATGGCTGGTTCATCACGCCTTCAATTGCCTTAGGTTCAGCACAATTCAAGCACGAAAATGAGATGCCCAAGCCTGAAAACGGCACCGTCGACGTGACACCGAGTCTGGTGTACGGCCTCGGACTCGACGGTGGCTACAAACACAACCGCCTCAGCGGAGGTCTCAGTATCGGCTACCGCTCGGTACGCTATCGTTTCCTGCTGGAGCAGACCATTTATTCCGGAGACTATTACGTCAACGACACCTTGGACACGTATTACGTAGTGCATCCTGCAGGCGACACCACTTACCAATATATCTTGGATTCGACCTACATCCCTCTGACCACGACCAATTATGCCTATCGCGACGTCAATCGTTTGGATTACTTGACCATAGGACTCTTTGCGACATTCGACTTTGTTAAGATGGAGCATTTTAGGGCCTTTGTCAAGGCAGGTGCCTCGGTTGACTTCCTTGTGGGGCAGACTGGCTCGCTCAACGCGGCCGAGCCACCTTTCCATGCCCCCATTTCCAAAGAACAAGTGGAGCCGACCCGATTCTCCTATTATGGAGGTTTGGGCGTAGCATGGAAGGTAGCCAATCGCATAGAATTCGTGCCTGAAATCCACTATCGCATGACCAACGGTTCCTTGTATCGCGCCGAATTCCCGTTTGACATGAGGATGCGGCTTTGGGATTTCCGTCTGGGTCTGACCTATTACTTCTAAACCATGAAACTGCTCAAACACATACGGCATCTCTTACTCTTGCTTTTCATGGCACAGGGTCTGTGGGTCGAGGCGCAACATTACGTCCCGATCAACGGCGAGATTGACTCGTTGTTGGTGTTGCCTAAGCTGGGCGGGGATTCAGTCTATTTTGTAAATGAGTCGCTTACCGTGCAAAATGGTGGCACACTGCGCTTGGAAGGCGGCGTGAAGATGTATTTCGGACAATCCGCCTATCTGCGTGTCGACAACGGCAACCTACTGCTTGAAGGACAACGTAACGACTCAATCTATCTACTCTGCTACGAGTTTTCACACGACTGGGCAGGCATACAATTGAAAAACATCAATGAGGAAGACACGGTGAGGATTTCGCATGTCGAAGTCGTGGGCGCCCTGACTGCCTTGAACGCTTCCACAAGCAATAACGTGATTGTCAGCCACTGCACGTTCAACAATTATTATGCAGGAAAGGGCATTGAGCTCATTGACTGCAACAACTTCTTGGTTGACAGCTGCTTCTTTTACCAATGCGTTTCAGGCATCGAATTGAAAGCACGTACGACCGACAGCGAGGACAACATCTTTTCGCATAACATTTTCGACCAAGGACAGATCAATATCGAGATTTCCAATGTGGGCTACGGCTTCAAATGCAACCGCAACCACATTATGGACAACTGCTTCCAAGGAGCCGCCACTGCCATCAACTTTGAAACTGTTGGCGGCATCTCCGACAAGGATGCAACCAATTACATAGAAAACAACCTCATTTCGTCGGATTTGCCTGAAGGCGGTTCAGGGTATTCTTCATACGGCCTAAAAGCTGCCATGGACTCTGTCGTCATTCGCAACAATGTGTTTTGGAGCAACGACGAAGCCATCCGAATGATGCGGGTGTGCCACCTTGTTGTGGAGCATAATACTTTTTTTGGCAATGAACTGACAATTACCAATTTGCTCACGGAGGGCTCTGTTACGTTCGTCGGCAACACCATCAGTGAGGCGAAGAAAAAAATCGTGAACTTCCCTTCGAGCAAATCGCGAATGAATGGCAATAATTTCCTGCATTACAAGAAAAACACAACCCTTTTTGCCAATGTCACATTCGAGGACATTGACATGCGAGGCAACTATTGGGATGCTGAAACAGAGGCTGATATTGAATCCGTGATTCTCGACAAACACGACTCGCCTGCCTTGGGTGAGATCATCTTTGAAAACTACCTTTCCGAATGCGACACCACAGCACCTATCGCACCTCCATTCATGGTAAAGAAGCAGTTGGTGAACAACCGATGGTTGATTTCGTGGGAAGAAAACCAAGAACAGGATGTTGATCATTACGTGCTGTTTTATGGCAATTTCAACTATTACAAATACACCAACCGCGTTGACGGTATCACCGACAATTCTTATATCCTCACGCCTCAACAAGCTGAGAATGTTGCTGTTATAGCTTGCGATCGTCCTTATAACCCCGATGTGTATGCCTCCGTTGGACAAAGTGCCTACGCCTTCGCCGACTATTATCCATACGCGGGTCACGACGGCACTTTATGTGCTTCGCAATCAGGTTATTCCATTAATGATGCCAATATCCCATACATCTACAGCAGTTTCATTTGGCAGTCTTCGGGTACCGGCGTTTTCTCCGATTCGATAGCCCTACGCACCACATATTACCCTTCGGATGAGGATTACGATGCTGGAGAGGTTACACTCACCTTGCGGGTGACCAACAACGGCATCACCAAAACCGACGCCTTGCATCTCGAACTCTTCAAGGCATTGAGTGTTTATGCCGGCGAGGATGGCTTCAGCAGCATGAACCTTCCGTTGGTGCTCGACCAAGCAGAGGCCATCAACTACGACTCGTTACGATGGCGCACATTGGGTGAAGGACACTTTGAAGATTCATTGGCGCTACAAGCCATTTACTATCCTGGCGAACTCGAAAAAGAGCAAGGCTACGTGGAATTGGAGCTCGAAGCGTGGTCGTTCTGCGGTCATGCATCCGACGCTGTGCGTTTCGACTTGTTCAAGGACTATACTCTTGAAGGCAAAACCTGGGCGGGCGGAGTCTTGCGTCCTCACACACAAGTGATTGCTGCAGCCATGAGCGATGACCATCCTTATGTTTCAGGATTCTATCGTACCGTTTCCGACGACGAAGGCTTCTTCAAGTTCGAGGCCCTTCTTCCCGACACCTATATCCTATACGCCTTCCCCGACACTCTGAACGCGGAAGTGGGCGGTTGTTATTATCTCGGCGACCTGCACTGGAACGAGTCGAACATGATAGAGGTGGATGGCGACGTCTACGATGTGGATCTCGACCTTCCCTTGATGGAACCTGGATTCCACCTCGGCCTAGGACACATTAGCGGTGTGTTCGATTATCCCGAAATTCCCTTCAAGGCCCGTGACTTTTATTGCCAACCTTGGCTACGCGAAGGCAGCGACATTTCCTATTGTTCCGAAGGACTGTCAAATGTAGGCATATTGTTGCTCAATGCGGGCAAACAACGCATTCTGGGCTTTGCTCTGACTGGCCCTGACGGATTTTTCCACTTCCGCGATCTTCCTTTCGGCACGTATCATGTAATGGCCGATTTGCCGCGTTATGGCCGTGGAATGTGTGAAGAAATCACTCTCTCACCCGAACAACCTTCAATAAATGGATTGCATCTCTTTGTCAACCAAGAAGGTAGGGTAAACATGCGATGCCAAGATGAAGGCCATTTGACTACAAGCTTGCAAGTGTATCCCAACCCTGCCAAAGACTTGGTGACTATTAATGGATTGGATATGAATTCCACATACAGCATTTCCGTGACAAACAGCTTGGGCGTGACGGTGTTAGCCGAAACCCAATTGATTTCCAACATATTGGGCGAACTCCCCATATCAGTCGGCATGCTTTCGGAAGGCATCTATTTCATCCAAGTGAAAGGCACTGAAAGAATGATGATGGCCAAATTTGTGAAACGATAAAAGGAGGACGCGATGAAAAGATGGACATGGATATTATTGGTTTTCGCCTTCCTCACTATGGGGCACAAAGCTTGGTCACAAATTGCTGTCAGTGGCAACGTATACGAACAAGACAGCATCACCCCCATTGAAATGGCCTCGGTCACCTTTTCGGGTATCAGTGAATTGGGTGACACTTTGATCTATCTATTGACCACAGATACAATAGGTCATTTTTCTGATAGTTTAATGGCTGGCATTTATCAGGTTTGGGCCTCTGCCGAAGGCTATATAACAACTTATCTTACTGACTCTCTGTTTATTGAAGAGGATCAATCTCCCGATTCCCTCATCTTCGTGCTGTACGAGCTGTTTCATCCCGTGCAGTATGTGGAGGCCAGTCTATTTACCGATGACTTGGTGCGCCTCAGTTGGTCGATGAACGACTCCTTGCCCCAAGGTGACAGTGCCAAGATGACGCGTTCCTTCCAGTACTATGACCTGTTCCGCAGCCGTTTCGAAGAGGAACCCGTTTTGATGGCCTCACATCTTACCGATACGGTGTTTATGGACATGAATTGGAGCAGCCTTCCATGGGGACAATACCGATGGGGCGTGAGCTGCCATTATGAAGGCAATCGTGGCGATTCGGACACCATCTGGTCGGCTTATCTGGATAAGGATATGACCACAACCGTTGAAATCTTGGCCACCACGAATGTAGACCTGCCCCCAGCGGGTGCCATAGTGACGCTTACCTCGCCAGAAGGCCATGAATATCAAGCCCTTTTGGATGACAATGGACATTTGCTGATGTCTGACGTCTACCGTGACGACTACAACATTAGGGTGCATCTTGACGGTTTTGTGGACTATGTCTCGGATTCGGCAGTTTCCATCTTCGCTCCCATCTACCTCGAAGTTGAACTGATAGAAGCCTTACCCAGCGTCGACAGTTTGTACGTCTCCTCTACTGGGTGGGCAATTTGGTCCTTAGAAGAAACACAAAATCGTGATTTACAGTATTTTGAAATAAAACTAAACGGAGAAGCCTTGGGCCAAACGGTCAACACTTCTTTCCAGTTGGATGTCAGTGCATTGAATGAAGGAGACACCTGCACGGCTCAAGTAAGGCCAGTTTATCTGTCCGGCACCAGTGATTGGAAGTCATACCAATGGGTGTATCGACCTTGCACGGATTTCGCAGGCCCCACAAACTTGACTTGGCTGCTGCTTGGCGAAGCGATTCAACTTTCTTGGGATTATCCTGAAGGTGACTTTGTAGGGGCCATGGTCCAGCGCGATGGGGAGTTTCTCACTTTTACCGAAGAGGGCATCTTCATTGACGAGACCGCAGAGCTGCATGGCGAGGTAACTTATTCCCTACGATTGGTTTACGATGGAGCACTTGACGGCACCTATTACTCCATGTCGTGCGAGCATTCCATTGTGGCCACCTTCCCTGCCTATTGCGACCCGCCAATGAAGCTGGATGGGATACGCTACTACGAAACTGTAGAAGACCATGGGGCTTTGGTTTCTTGGGGCGAGCGTCCTGAGCCTATCAACGATTGGTTGTATTATGACAATGGTACCTTCAAACGTTCCTTGGGCGGCGATGGACAACCACGTATCTTCTGGGCCATCCGTTTTGAAGCAGATGATTTGGCCGAATATGTGGGCACAGCTTTGAAAAAAGTATCGCTCTACGATGTTGGCGCCGGCACCTACCAACTGTGGATCTACGTGGGTGGCGAAACGGCTCCTCGCACCTTGGTCCGGTCGCAAAATATGGCCTTAACCAACGCGCAAGCTTGGCATGAGGAAATCATCAGCCCCGCATACGAAATCCCTGAAAACGAGCCGATTTGGATTGTCGTCGGGCAGCAAGGCTTGGCGCGTCCAGCAGCTGCCTGCCAAGACATGGGCGATGCTAATGGGCGTTGGGTGTCGTTGAACGGTGAGACCTGGACCGATATGCACACCTATAACATGTACTACACCTGGATGCTGCGCGCCTTCGTCACCAACCAAGCGGGACATGCAATGGAGTTGAGCAAAGACGGTTACATCCTGCAGCAATACAACTTGTATCGCTCGTTCGACAACACAGATTACCAGCAAATCGCATCGGTGCCCGCCGTGGAGGGCCAGTTGTACTATGAATATCGCGACAATCTGGCAGAGGATGGACACGAGGACGTCTATTATCGTCTGACTGCTTACTACTTGGCCGACAATGGTGAGACCTGCGAGTCGGACTTTGCCGCCTCTTTGAACGATCCCGAACTCAATTATGTCTCCATCGACCTCACCTCGACAGAAGAAAACCTTGATTCTTCGCTTAAGTTGTATCCCAATCCTACCAGTGGACTTATTACCATCGAATTAGAGGGATTACAAAAAGTGATGGTTTACAATGCCTTGGGGCAAGTCTTGCTCAACAAAGAAGCCAACAGTGATGCTTTGCAGGTCGATTTGTCGGGGTTTGAAGATGGTTTGTACTGGGTTAAGGTGATGACGCAAAATGGGACGGCGGTTAAGCCTTTCGTTATTTCAAGATGATCTTTTTCATTCAAGAAGCTATGCAGAAACTAACAGCAAAAGAGTATCATTCGTTAGAAGCCCCTACTTTGTTTTCTGAAAAAGACAGCAGATGCGACAAATGTTTTGGCTTTATTACCATTGGTGAACAAAAATATAAGTTCTCTTGGTGTAGTACTTTAGTCGAACCCATTGTTGAAGCATTGGATTCTAATTTACTCGGAATCGGAATAGACCAACATTTTTGCATACTAAATACAAGCAGTGGCGTTTTTAAATGTTGGGATGTGGACACTCCTTTTTTGTATATGATTGTATATGAAGAATTTGTTGTTGTTATTTGTGAGATAAGCATCCTGTTTATCAGTTTGGATACTTTAAAGGTAGAAAAAGATTATTTGTTTAGTGAAATAATTTCCGATGTAAAACTGGAAAACCGAATTATGAAAGTTGTTTTCATTGATGATAATAAAACAGCCATTCCGATAGATGACAAAAATAGTCGGTTCCTTACAATGCAAGAATCGTAAGAATATTATTTCTGAATCTTTTGATTATGCATTTGCAATGCAAAAAAGCCGCATAACCCAATAAATAGTGCTATCTTTGTCGCCTCAAAACGGCCACGATGATTTCTATCCAAAACCTGAGCATGCATTTCACCGGTGAGGACCTCTTCACCGACATTTCCTTTTTGATTCGCGAGAAGGACCGTATCGGCTTGGTGGGCAAGAACGGCGCAGGCAAAACCACCCTTCTGAAGCTCATCTGCGGATTGGAACAGCCTTCGAAAGGCGATGTCATTATCCCCCAAGGCGTTACCATCGGCTATCTTCCCCAAGAGAAGAATGTGAACAGCACGAAGACCGTTTTGGATGAAGCCCTTTCCGCCTTCGACGAATACCATCAGCTAGAGCGAGATGTGGAAAAGTTGCAGCAGGAATTAGCCGAACGCACCGATTATGAAAGTCCGCAATATGAGAAGCTTATCGTTAAGTTGAACAACTTGAACGACCGCTTGGCATTGCTCGGTGGCAATAGCATCGAAGGCGAAGCGGAACGGATTCTGGTGGGTTTGGGCTTTAGCCACGAGGACATGCTGCGCCCCATGCGCGAGTTCAGCAACGGCTGGCAGATGCGCGTAGAACTGGCGAAAATCTTGTTGAAAAAGCCCAATCTCCTCCTTCTCGACGAGCCTACCAACCACCTCGACATCGAGTCCATCCAATGGCTCGAAGGCTTCTTGAAGGCCTATTACGGCGCCATCTTGATGGTTTCGCACGACCGAGCCTTCCTCGACAACATCACCATCCGCACAGTGGAAATCAGCAACGGGAAAATCTACGATTACAAAGTGCCGTATTCCGATTATGTCGGTCTGCGCGAGGAGCGTGTCGATATGCAACGCTCGGCCTACGAGAACCAGCAGCGCGAAATCAAGAACATCGAAGCTTTCATCGAACGTTTTCGCTACAAGGCGACCAAGGCCAAGCAGGTACAGAGCCGCGTCAAATTGCTTGAGAAGATGGATGAGATTGTCATCGACGACATCGACAACACAGCCATCCACTTCAAGTTTCCGCCTGCGCCGCATTCCGGTAAGGTGACGCTTGAATTGAACCATGTGGGCAAATCCTACGGAGACCAGGTCATCCTTAAAGATATCAACCTACTGATTCCCAGAGGGGAAAAGATCGCCTTTGTAGGACGCAATGGTGAGGGTAAGTCCACACTGTCGAAAATCATTTGTGGCGTGCTCGACCATGAAGGCGAGGTGAAACTCGGTCATGAGGTAAAGATCGGCTATTACGCCCAGAACCAGCAGGACATGCTCGACATGAACAAAACCGTATTCGAGACCTTGGATGATGTGGCCGTCGGCGATATGCGCTTGAAAGTGAAAGCTCTGCTCGGTTCCTTCCTTTTCCGTGGCGACGACATCGACAAGAAGGTGAAGGTGCTTTCTGGTGGTGAAAAGGCTCGTCTTTCCTTGGCCAAGATGTTGCTTTTCCCGACCAATTTATTGGTCCTCGACGAGCCCACCAACCACTTGGACATGCTCTCGAAAGACATTTTAAAGAATGCCTTGATTCAATACGACGGCACATTGATCATCGTCTCCCACGACCGTGACTTCCTGCAAGGCCTAACCAACAAGGTGTATGAGTTCCGCAAGCCGAACATCAAGGAATACATCGGCGACATCTATGATTTCCTGGAACAAAAAAATCTCAGCCACTTGAAGGAGTTGGAGATTGCCGCCAAACAAACCAAAGTCCAAGAAGTCGTACCGCAGTCGCAGAATAAAATCAACTACGAGCGCAAGAAGCAGATTGATGCCAAATTGCGCAAAGTTGACAAGGAAATCCAACGCCTGGAGGAAGCCATCGGCAAACTCGAAGCTGAACTGGCCGAACAAGATGCCATCATGGCCAATCCCAGCCAACATCCGGAAATCAAGATTGACAACGACTGGTATTGGGCATACGGACAAAAGAAAGAACAGCTCCAAAAACTCATGGACGACTGGGGTGAAAAGCAGATGGAACGTGAAGAGGTGATGGCGGAATATGATTGAGTGCGGATAAGTCTTTGCTTATTTTGGAAATAATGGAAAAACTGCAAACTGCTTTGAAAATCAACGGATTAAAAATGTAATAATCTTATTTTCAACAATTTATAAAAAACCATTATTTTTTTTCTTATCTTTGCCTTCGATTCTGAAAACGAACAACCAACAACAGCATAAATTTCAACGGATTATGTACCAAATTTTTAAAGACCAACTCGAAAAGTCAAAACTCATCATTTCAGGCGTAAAGAGGAATCAACGCCTCGGTCGCGACGCCGGTGTGGAAGAAAGCGTGATGCAGAAGATGGAGGAAGACTGCAAACGTTTGGAAGCCATTTCTGCCGAAATTGACAAACTTCACGAAGAGCTCCGCAAAAAGAGTGATGAAGCCCACCAAGCCTTGAACACCTTGAAAAACAGGACGCAGACCGTAAAAAAAGCCATTAAGTCAAAGTATGACCAGACCTGGTGGACCAAATTCGGCATTCCTGACAGAAGATAAGTCCTATTCTTTGTTTAACCCACAAGAAGCCGCTTCGTAAGAGGTGGCTTTTTTCGTGCGAATCACAACCTTCTCCGCCCCTTTCAAGGTGGTGGCGAATAAATAGGCGGTATCGCCGTCGCCAATCTTCAAAGTCTTTCGCAATTCGGCCACCGATAACGGAAAATTCCGCACAGCAATACTGGCTTTCTCAACATCAGGAAGCAATTTCTGCTTTACTTTCTTATTATATGGCGCCCAGCCTTCAACCTCAAAGATCCTACCAGGAAAGTCGGAAACGAACTGCTCTGACGTATATAAATTGCTGTTTTTATGCAATTTGTAAACATCAAACCGATGCGTCAACAGTTTATAGCAACCCGCTTTCATCACCGCAGGATTGGGCTCATAGAGGTAATTCATGACACCATCTGCAAGCCTGCCTTGGCAATTGTGCTCTTCGTCAAGCGCAAACCGCAACGGTGGTTGACAGGTCTGCAGATTGACACAGGTGTATTTCACCACACCTTGATAGTCGCGTTCCAAAACGAAATCCAATTCCTTACATTCATTGGCCACAGCCACTACATGCAATTCCTTCACATGGCGCAGTTCCGTCAATGCCTTGCTGATGTCCAGCATTGGAGATAGTTTTATCATTACGCGCTTTGCCTTTTGCAGCAGCAAATCCTGCAACACCGAAACATCAGGCGAGCAGTCGCTGATGGAGACGGTCTTACGCCCGTGTTCGTCCCTTCGGGCAGGGTCAATGAAGATGCAATCCTTAGACTCGCAACACTCCAGATAATCCTCTGCCGCTTTATTCAACACTTTGACATCGGCCTTCAAGACCCTATAATTATGTCGAGCCAAATCGCAGAGCTCAGCCTGCAACTCCACGTAGTCGGTTTGTTGAAATCGCTGTGAGATGAAATAGGTGTCAATACCCAAACCACCAGTTAGGTCAGCAAAGGTTTGACCTTCAAAAAGGCCAGCCTTGTATTTCGCAGCCGCCTCGGATGAGCATTGCTCGATGGAGAGATGGGCAGGAAAGAGCAAGTCCTCGTTTTCGGCCCATTGTGGCACCTTCTTTTGCAAAAGTTGCCGGGCGGCTATCTGACGCAATGCCAATGAAACGTCAGTGCCGACGGGTGCCTTTTTCAAGGCGAGCGTCGGCACGTCGGAATTCAGGTTTTCCCTGATGAATTGCTTTGTTGTATCGTTCAAGTTCAAATCTTCTTCAGATTCATCACCTCGAGGTCGGTGAGGAAACGCCACTCGCCACGGGGAAGTTTGTACTTGTCGAGACCGGCAAACATCACGCGATCGAGCTTGGTCACTTCGTAGCCGAGATGTTCGAAGATACGGCGAACGATGCGGTTGCGGCCCGAGTGGAGCTCAATGCCAATGCTCTTCTTGCTGTCGTCGTCCTGATCGTAGGCGATGTTGTCGGCAGCGATAGGGCCGTCGTCCAGTTCGATGCCTTCAGAAATGCGCATCATATCGTTCTTCGTCAAAGGCTTGTCAAGAATGACATGGTAAAGCTTTGGAATCTCGCTGCTCGGATGGGTGAGTTTCTTGGCCAAGTCACCGTCGTTGGTGAACAGCAAGAGGCCTGTGGTCTGCTTGTCGAGACGACCTACAGGATAGACGCGTTCCGGACAGGCATTCTGCACAAGTTCCATCACGGTGTCACGCTCGTACGGGTCATCGGAAGTGGTGATATAGCCTTTAGGCTTGTTGAGCAGAATGTAACGGAGCTTTTCGCGGTTGAGGGTCTGGCCACCATAAACCACCTTATCATCGGTCTTCACCTTATAGCCCATTGTGGTAATCACTTCACCATTCACCTCCACACAACCGGCCTTGATGAGGTCGTCGGCTTCGCGACGCGAGCAGATGCCACAGTCGGCTAGATATTTGTTCAAGCGGATCTCGCCAGTGGCTTTCGGACGGTCGTACAGCGGGTCTTTCTCGCGGACATAGCCTTTGCGGCCACGGCGCGGCTCCTCTGCATCCTCAAAACCACGACGCGGACGATCGTCGAAACGACGGTTGCCACCACGCGGTCTGTCATCGTCATAGCGGCGACGGGGTCTGTCTTCATCATCAAATCTACGACGTGGACGCTCGTCATCGAATCTACGGCGCGGTCTATCGTCGTCATGGAAGCGGCGCTCACGCGGTTTGTCATCGTCAAAGCGACGGCGCGGACGCTCGTCATCGTCAAATCTGCGGCGGGGTCGGTCGTCGAAACGGCGTTCACCTCTCGGCTTGTCATCATCAAAACGGCGACGCGGTCTTTCATCGTCGTCAAAGCGGCGACGCGGACGGTCGTCATCATGGAAACGGCGTTCACGCGGCTTGTCGTCATCAAAACGACGGCGTGGGCGCTCGTCATCGTCGAATCTACGGCGAGGACGGTCGTCGCGACGGCCTTCACCGTGTTCATCGTCGAAGCGGCGGCGGGGACGGTCACCGAACTTACGGTCGCCGAACCTACGGTCGCCACGGTTGTCATCAAATCGGCGCTCACCTCTCGGCTTGTCGCCAAAGCCTCTCTCTTCGCGTCCTTCCTCGTCACCGTCGCGGTGATAGAACTTGAAGGACCTTCTCTGCTGGAATTCATCATCAGCAGGCTTTCTGGTGCGCGGACGCTTGCCAGATCTTTCGTTTTCAGTCATTTATAATAATGTATTGGTGATAAAAAATCCATTCCGTCGCGGAATGGGCGGCAAAAGTACGAATAATTTGGGAAACTAACCTTTATTCGCTCAAATTATTAATGCAAACCTTCGGAAAATCTCTTTTCAACTCATTGATTTTCTTCTCTCTCAGCTTTATGCTGCATCATCTGCTTCAATTCGGCAGCGGCTTGCATGGCAGGCTTTTCCTTTGGGTCAATGGCGAAGTCCGAGAAACGTTTCCAGATGTATCGTACCGCCTGCTCGGTGGGATGCACCATGTCTTCCTTGTAGAAACGGTAGTCGCGCAACTCGTCCAAGAGGATTTCGTAGGCGGGGAAATAAAGGGCGTTGCCGAACGTCTCGCACACTTCGTCAACGGCCAACAGCAAAGCCGCTTTGCTGAGTTGGTTCTCATGCAGGCCATCTTTCAGATGGCGCAACGGCGACACGGTAAAGATAAACCGCTTTTCAGGGTGCTGTCGGACGATTTCGGAAAGGCATTGGAAAGACTGCTTCACCGATAGAAAAGCCCGCTCAAAACGCATCGCAGGCAACTTATGGCAATTGGAAACCACCTTTTGAGTCTCCTTGTCGCGAAAGGCCCATGAAGTGCCCAGACTAAGAATAACCCATTTAGACTTCTCAAAATGCGTGTGAGCCTCGGCAAGGTATTGGTTGACCTGTTCCAACAACGCCACCTCAGAAACCTTCCAGAAAGCCGTATTATGGCTGAAAGTGCAATATTGTCCCTCTCCTACCCGGATCACTTCCTCATGGCAAAATGGGTTTCCACTATGAAGTCGCTCCACCGACTGTGCAATGCAGGCTGGGTTGTAAAGCACGCCAAAGGGATTCACCATGGCATCGAAGCCCAAGCCACGGCAAAGTGCGCCCACCTCATCGGCGAAACAAGAGCCTAAGAAGAGCAAACCGTCGCCATAGGCGATGGTTTGCTCCAAAGGTTGAATCTTTATTTCTGTCTGAAGAATCATTTGTGCTCTGCCAAAAACCTCTCCACCTCAATGCCTGCCATGGCACCTGTGCCGGCAGCCACGATGGCTTGACGATAGATGCGGTCCTGACAGTCGCCGCAAGCAAAGATGCCCTCCACGTTGGTGGCTGTCGACTTGGGCTTGGTGATGATGTAGCCTTCCTCATCCATGTCAAGGATGCCCTTGAAAGGCTCAGTGTTAGGCGTATGGCCAATGGCCTCGAAGAAGCCGTCCACATAGATGGTGCGCTCTTCTTTGGTGTCGCTATGATACAGCACCGCGCCCTTCAATTTCTTCATGAAGCCTTGCTGCTCGCCAAAGAGTTCCTTGGTCTGGTGCTTCCACAGCACTTCGATGTTGGGCGTATTCAGCACACGGTGTTGCATGGCCTTGGAGGCGCGCAACACGTCGCGGCGGACGATGAGATAGACCTTGTTGCAGAGCTTGGCTAGATAGGAGGCGTCTTCGCAAGCCGTGTCACCACCGCCTACGACTGCCACATCTTTTCCTTTATAGAAGAAGCCGTCGCACGTGGCACAAGCCGAAACGCCGCCACCCTTGAATTCCTCTTCGGTGGGCAAGCCGAGATAACGAGCAGCAGCGCCCGTGGAAACGATGATGCTGTCAGCAAGCAATTCACCATCGTATTCAGTTGTCACCTTGAAAGGACGTTGGCTGACGTCGATGGCAGTCACTTCGCCTTCACGGATCTCCGCGCCAAAGCGCAACGCCTGCTGGCGGATGTCTTCCATCATATCGGGACCATTAATGCCCTTGGGATAGCCCGGGAAGTTTTCGATTTCGGTGGTCTGGGTGAGTTGTCCGCCAGGCTGCATGCCTTCATAAACGACGGTTTTTACATCAGCGCGGCAGGTATAGATGGCTGCGGTATAGCCCGCAGGACCTGAACCAATTATCAGACATTCAATATGTTCCATACTTAAAAGTTTATAATTTAGTGTGTAGAGTCTATAGTTATTCTGTGCAAAGGTAACTTTTTTTTCGGAAAGTGAACATCAATTCAAAAAACATTCGTATCTTTGCAGCCGCTAAGGCAATCGGGGTGTGGTGCAGTTGGCTAGCATTCTTGCATGGGGTGCAAGCGGTCGCCCGTTCGAGTCGGGCCACTCCGACAAAAAGGGACAACAGGTTATCTGCTGTCCCTTTATTGTTTTTATTCATTGAACAATGTTTTCTGTCAGTTACGAAAATAAGGAAAGCCCTTGCAGTATGTAACGAAAACATGTTTCAACATTCGCAAAGGAGAAAGCATCTTGAAAGAAACAAAAGGGAAAGCAAAGAATTATCTCGGTCAAAGAAATCAATAGTATAATGTATAAATGTGCTTTTTATCTTACACTATCGTATGATAATACGTTATCTAATAAGTGTTTAAGCGATTCCTTATCATAATTATACCACCAATAGAAATTCTCTTTTGGCATATATGCTTGAACGGTTTTCGTATCGCCACTTTTATTTTCATAAGAATACGTTCCCACAAAAACATACTTACCATCTAAGCGTTTACCATCATAATATACTTCTGTTTTTGTACTTGTCAAAGGAGTGATATGGATAATATAATAAACATTCCAATTATCATCATCTGCTAAACAAATCGAACACTCTTCCGTGTTTGCTATTGTTTGAAAACATTCAATATTTAACCACTTTTCTCCATTTTGGTCAGTCTTTACAGACGCATTGGTTGTATGTCGCTGATATGCACAACTACTGAGCACTATTCCAAACGCAACTAAGCATATAAATAAATACTTTTTCATGTTTTCAATAATTCTAATTCATTATTCTTTTATGTCAATGGGTGTATTATTTCCATTTTTTATACTGCAAAAATACACAAAAACAAATAATAGTTGGTATTCTATTAAAAAACAATTGACTTACCACTCTGGATTGCTTCTTCCCTCGCAATGACAGCACAAAAAAAGGACGTCCGAAGGCGTCCTTTTTCATTGTCATTAGCAAACCATCAATACTCCCAGAGGCTTTGTTCGAAGTCGAACATCTCGTTCTTGATGCGCTCCGATTCGTAGAGAGCGTCAATGTTGAAAGCATAAGAGTTGATGTAACGGTCGTAAACGTTCTCTTCCTTGATGATATAACTATCGAAGATACGTTTTTGGAAGACTTCGTCGTAAGTGCGACGCTGGGCCGAATTGTTGCGGTTGAAGGCGAAAGCCTTGGCCAGCACGTCACGTGAATCCTCGTAAGGAATCCAGCACACCTGCGAGAGGCCACCGTCATCGTCGACAACGATGGGACCCAAAGCGATGATGCGAACCAAGAACTGTGACAATTTCTTGTCAAAATACCAGTCTTCCTTGACTCTCAGACGCGTAACGTTGATCATACGGTCTTTGAAGACAATCTCATTGGGCACTTCTTCGCCATCTTTCCAGATGACCGGCGGGTCGCCAATCTTCACGTTTTCCTTTTCGAAGTCGTCACGAGTCAAGGGTGTAACCATATCGTCGATGTTGTTCTCGACGCGGTAAGGCGTGATGTCACCGCTGTTGATGCCATCATAAATCACCGTGATGAGGTTTCTCCAATCCTCGGTCGGATTAATCGGGTAGTAGAACACTTGATTGATCTTTTGACGGAAGTCGATCTCCCTAATCACCGTCTTCTTCCACATGACGTTTGACTCATCGATGATCGGAAGCGGCGACGGGGCCTTTTCGTTCATGATTTGCTGCTGACCAGAGAGGATGCTGTTCTTCGGCGGCTTAATGTCGGTCGTCTGTGCATTCAAGCACAGACTGCCGAAGAGCGCCACAAGGGTCAACATGGAAACAAGTGTCTTTTTCATCTTATAAAGGTTTAAATTGTTCATTACTTGATTTCAACACCGATAGGTGTTTCGATGGTCTTGGTCTTACCATCGTTACCACGCACCTGAATGGCGGTGAACACGAACATATCGCCGACATTGGCTTGGCTAATGGCATTCCTGATCTCATCGGTGAAGGCGCCACTACCTGCCTTGGCTTCCTTGGTGGTACCACTCTTGGTCTTGTAACGGAAGGTATAACCGACCACATCGTAGCGGACACCATCGAAGTCGAAGTCTTTCATCTCAGCTTCAACGCGGCCTGCAGCTTGCAGAGCGCTCTTCGACACCTGGCCATTCACCACGTTACGGATGAGTGCCACGGGCTTCGGAAGGTCTTTCACGCGGAACTTCATGCTACCGAGGCTGGAGCCACCCGAAGTCACGCTGATGGTCACCTCATCGGCAGCACCAGGGAGAAGGTTGTAGGTACCATTGCCCGTTCTGCTCAAGGTACCACTGCTGGCAGAGGCATTGATTTCGCCGCCGACACCACCGCCGACAGCAATCGGGTTGTTGATACCACGATACACCACATTCATCTTAGTGGCCGACACACTCACCGCAGGCGGAGCCACGGTAAAGGCACCTTCAAACGGGAATTCTTCCATCTTGTTGGTGGTAGGATCCAACATGTCGATGACACCAGTGTATTTGTGTGAGCCGACGCCGACGTTCCATTCCAACGGAATCACGCCTTGGGCGTTGCTGGTATACTCTTTCTCAGCGCCGCCGTCGAGTTTGACACGAGCGGTCAACTGCGAGTTCTTCCAAGCGGTCACCATGGCCTGAGCCTTATAAGTCTGGCCTGAGAGCAGATAGCCACTTTCGGCGAACACTCTGGCACCGACTTCATCAAAGGTAAAGTCTTGAGCGTGAATGTTGGTCATCAACTGGGTGACAGCATTCAGCTCAGCGGTTTCAGCCTCGGAGATAATCTTGTTGAGCAGGGTGACATCGGCAACCAACACCGTGTGGTGGAAGTTGTGGTATTCCCAGCTGTCTTGCACCGGGTCGGTCATGCCAGGATAGTAGCTGATTTTGGCTCCATAAACATCTCCTTCAAGGGGAAGCTTCTTGAGTTGGGCCTCAGTATAGCCATTCTCTTCCAGATAGGGTTTTGTTCCATAGAGGCTGTCGGTGATCAGACCAATTTCGTGGATGTGTTGAGGACCCATAGCTTCAACAACTTTGCCACGGAAACGTCTGATTCTTTCTGACAATTCGTAAGCCTTACCGCCGTTGCCTGGACCTTCAGGGTTACCCATCATGTATTCGGTAGGACGGTTGTAGTTGTCTCTTGATTTGACCTTTGAGGTGTTGATGTCGTACATCTTACGGCCATTGAGTGTGGTATTGGAACTCTTCAACAAACCGCTTTTCAAAGCCATCTGGACAGCTTCTTCATCTGAATTGGCCTTGTCAACCTCAATCTTCTTCACCAAGTCCCATTTCAGGGCCTCAACATAATTAATAAGGGAATCTGCCTCTACTCTCAAGGCTTGAGCCTGCTCCCAGTAGGGACCGACCTTTTCCTCGTCCAAGCCAAACTGCTCTTCGAAGGCGGCATACTTTTGATTAATCTGATTCGAAAGCGTGATGTTCGTCGTCTGAACACCACTATTCACTGTGTCGAAGGCATCCAGGATGTCCTTCGAGACGTTCATGGCTAACAAGGCA
The DNA here is from genome assembly GCA_902767725.1 of uncultured Bacteroidia bacterium. Taxonomy (GTDB): domain Bacteria; phylum Bacteroidota; class Bacteroidia; order Bacteroidales; family F082; genus Limimorpha. The sequence goes on from CACXIM010000053.1 coordinate 20,472, forward strand.
GTGTAGACCAGGTACATCATACCGATCATTTTCTGTCTTGGGGTTTCTTTTGCGCCTGACATAATCTTACTCCTTTTATATGTTAAACAATCAGGTTTGAGTAGAATTATGCCTTGATGTTCATTGCTGACAACATTCCACCATAGACGTTGTTCAAAGCGGACAAGCGCTGTTGCAACTGGGTCAACTGTTGGTTGAGTTGGCCTGCGTTCTGTGATGAAGCGTTGAGGTTATCCATGTACTTGTTCATAGTTTCGGTCAACTTCTTGCTGGCGGCTGAAGTCTGCTCGGCACCTTGGAGTTGGAGCTCATAGATGGAGTTGAGCGACGTCATGCTGTTGGCAACCTTCTTGATGGTGTTGGCATCGAGAGCACTGAAGTCGAGTTTGCCCAAAGAATCGGACAGCTTCTGGTTGGTTTGAACGTAGGCGTTCGAGAAGTCGGCGATTGACTTCGTGGCACGATCCATAGCGTTGGCATAGTTGGTAGTGGCAGCCATAGCGTTGGAGATGTCGGCCATCTGACCGGCGTTCTCGGCCAATTTGTCAATACCTCTGCCAAGTTTCTTGAAAGTATCTTCGCTGACATTCATCTTTTCAAACATCTTGCTCAACATGGCTTCTTCCACATCGGTAGGAGCAGCTGCGCTTTTCACAGAACCACTGGTGGCAAACTGAGTCTTCTGCACACCATCCCAGTCCTCCTCAAGTTCAACGAAAACGTTGTCCCATTCATATTCCATATGGACGGGTTCGAAAGCGGACATAAAGAAGATGACAGCTTCAACACCCAGACCGATGGCCAACATAAGGTCAGCACCAGGAATGTGAGTCAGTTTAAAGTAAGCACCGATCATAACCACGGAAGCACCCCAGCCATAGAGGTAAGCCATGAAGGTCTTATACTTTTTCGATTTGAGGAATTTCTGGAATCCACTAAGTTCTTTTTTTTGTTTTGCCATGACAATGATTTTTTTTAGTTGTTTTGTTATTATAAAATGTTAATTTCTTGTTTATTAAATTTATCTATAAACCCTCGACATTCTCGGGTTGTCGCCCTTGTTGCGGCCTAAGTAAGGTTGGATGCAACGGAAGCCGGTGTAGCAGTTGGCGGTATCCTGATACTGATAGTCACGGGTAGTGACTTGCATATAGTAGGACACGTCTTTCCACGAACCGCCACGAACGACCTTACGCTTCATGACCGGCGGATCATCGGCTTTGGCGTTATAGGTATAGTTGGGATTCATGTCCCAAGTGAAGTTATACGAGTTGGGGTCGTAAGCCGTGTTGGTCCACTCGGCCACATTACCAGCCATGTCGTAGAGGCCCCAGCCATTGGGCGGATAGCAACCCACCACGAGAGTGCGCAGGCCACCATCGGCAAGGTAGTTACCTCTTCTCGGCTTGAAGTTGGCCATGAAGCAACCCTTGGCGTTGCTGGCGTTAGGACCGCCCCAAGGATAAGGATTCAACATCTTGCCACCACGAGCAGCCCATTCCCACTCAGCCTCTGTGGGCAGACGGAACTCCGACATGTCGACATCCTTCTTTGAACGAAGATAGGCATTGAGCAGCTCGGTACGCCACACGCAAAAAGCTCGGGCCTGCTGCCATGTGACGCCCACAACTGGGTAGTTGTCGTAGGCAGGATGCCAGAAATACTTCTCAGTCATCGGGTCATTGAACGAATAGGCGTAGTCATGAATCCAGCACAGTGTGTCGGGATAAACATTGATGACCTCGGCACGGGCATAAACCGAACGGTCGCTATAACCCTGCTTACGGTTAGACCAAGCACCTTTGCGGTCAACATTGATACCAGCATCAGCTTCACCAAGCGAATAGTCATTTTCTACCAGCTTGTCATCAGCAAAATCCTTCTTTGCTGCCGCAACCATATCAAACCAGAAATAGGAATAATACAGTTTTCTCGTATCAATTTCCTTACGACGGAAATATCTCTCATGCTCAGGGAGATATAAAGGCTCAAGAGCTTCGCGAACGTCTTGCTCCTTGCTGTTCCAGTCGAGTTTCTCTTTCCAATTGAGATGCGGCGGATCATAAACCTCACCCGATTTGCTCTCGGTGATGGCATAACGGTCCGGGAAATTGTCGGCAAGTATCCTTCTTGCAATAGAGTCTCTCACCCAATAAACGAATTGGCGATACTCATTGTTGGTGATTTCTGTCTCATCCATAAAGAATGCAGACACGGAAACCGTCTTGGGCTCGTTGAGGTATGAACCGGTGATGTCTTCACCACCCACGCCCATGGTATAATTGCCTTGAGGGACAAAAACCATTCCGTATGGGTCAGGCTGATTGAAAGTCTTGTTGGTTTTTCTTACCCCAACCAACTCGCCTTGATTTGAATTACCGCAGGCTGTGAACAGCAACGCTACGGAAATCACGAACAGTAGTCTTTTCATCTTGTTGACAATGATATAATTACTATTTTTTATCTTATATTTTCAACCACAATGCCACCGATTTTTCGGGGCAACGATTCTTCATAAAAACCGCCAAAATTATGAAATATTATATTTCGCTCTTCTTTTTTTCAACTTTTTTTTCCCTAATTCCCCTCTAAGTCATCATTAATTTGCCCCAAAACAACTTCAACTCTCTCCAAAAAATCATAGGTAACGAACACTGCGATAATCTCGTGGTGTACGGTCAAGGTCGAGTTTGAAACAATAGCTCAAACCTATTTCATGCGAGCCTGGCAGACCCAAGCCCAAAGTATTGATATCGTATGAATAAGCAATGGTCAAATCCTTGATGGAAATGCCAGCCATTAAACCTACAGATTCCTGGAAACGATAATTGACGCCCAAAGAAAAGATGTTGTTGTAAATCACACGTGCACTGGCATTGAACTGGGTTGAGGAGATATTACTCATCACGCTGGCCGACGGAACGAAGGTCAAGTAAGGCATGTCCTCAAACTGGAATGGGTAACCTGCAATGGCATAGAAAGTTCGGTCAGTGGTGAAACTGGCGCTACTCTCCGAGTTGTCGTTCAGCGCTTCACTCATCGACTCGAGCACGTTGACGACCGAAACGCCAAAGAAGAAAGACTCAGGGATTTGCCAAAACAGACCGACGTTGAAATCGAACATCATGGCGCTTTCCTCGCCCAAACCTTGGATCAACGGGTCACCTTCCTGGTTGGGATGCAACTGCGAGAAGTCGACCGTGCGGTTGAGCAAAGTGCCCGCCACGCCGATACCGAGGGTAGAGCCACCCAAGTCTGCATGGAAAGAATAACCCAAGCCCACGTTGACATTGTTCTCAAATCCCAACTTATCCTGCATGATGGAAAACTCCATGCCGCCATGCAACTTGGTGAAAGGCATGTCGCCCGACAAAAGGAAGGTGGTCGGTGCAATCTCGTTGCCGTCAACATCCGTGAAACCCGCCCACTGCATGCGATAGAGACCCAACACATTAATGCCTTCGCTCATGCCTGCATAGCCCGCATTGGCGTATGCGTATGAATTTGCATAATTGGTAAAGATGGGCGCCTGTTGCGCTTTGACCTCAAAGCCAGCCAAAAACAGCATGACAAAAAGTAGGGCAATATGTGTTATTTTTCTCTTCAAAACCAATAATAGTGCTTCGATTGAAACCGCGAATTTACGAAAATAGTATTTATTTGAGCAAATTAATTTTCGACCGATTAAACTAACAGTTTGTCTTTCAGTATGATATTTTTTTACTTAAACAATCTGATAATGTCGTTGCCATTGGCCAAAATGACCAATCCCAGCACGAGAACAAGACCCACCATTTCGGCCACTTCCATGAACTTGTCGCTGGGTTTGCGGCGCGTGATGATCTCAAACAACAAGAAGAGAATGTGACCACCGTCCAAAGCCGGGATAGGCAGAATGTTCATCACGGCGAGGGCAATGGACAAGAAGGCCGTCATGCGCCAGAACATGCTCCAAATCCACGTGTCGGGGAAGATCTTGCCGATGGAGATGAATCCACCGACATTCTCGTAAGCCTTGGTCTTGGGGTTGAAGATGAGCTTCACCTGCTTCCAATAGTCGCCCAACTCGCTGATGGTCTTGGAGAAACCGGCGGGGATGGCTTGGAAGAAGGTATAGTCTTTGGTCTCCAACTCGAAGCAACTCGAGATGGGCGCCAGATAAGCACCAATCACGCCCTCTTCGGGCAAATGCATGGCCAAAGCCAACGTGTCAGTCTTGCGGACCACCTTGACTTCAATATCCTCGTTCTTAAACCGTTTGATATTCTTTACAAAATCTTGATAATAAGGCGTTTGAATATCATTAATGCCAATTATCACATCGCAAACTTGCAGTCCTCCAGCCTTTGCGGCGCTGTTTTCGACCACATCGGCCACCATGAAAGGCACACGGAAGGAGATAAAGTTGGCATCTTGCGAGCCGAGCAGTTTAGTCACGGCGTCGTCGGGCAAATTAATGGTCATTTCTTTCCCTTCACGCTCCACCTCAATCGTCTTGGCTTTATTGAGGATAATCTGCATGGGGATGTCCTGGAACTTCTCGATGTACTCACCGTCGATGGCCAAAATCTTGTCGCCGTCGCGAAGACCCAACTCATAGCCTAAACTATCGACAGAAATACCATATTTGTTGACCTCTGCGGTAGGCAGATACTGTTCGCCTTCCGAAGACAACAGACCGATATAGATGGCGAAGGCCAGCACCACATTCATGAACACGCCCGCCACCATGATGATGAAACGCTGCCAGGCAGGCTTCGAGCGGAACTCCCAAGGTTGGGGCGGCTGCTTCATCTGCGACTTGTCCATCGACTCGTCGACCATGCCGGCGATTTTGTTGTAACCACCCAATGGGAACCATCCGATGCCGTATTCTGTGCTGTCGCTGCGACGCCAGTCGTCTTCGGGCAAGGTGCTTAGGTCAACAGGCTCGTAGTTTTTCTGTTTCTTACCTGCAGCGTCACGATATTCGGTGACGGTATATTTCTCTGGCACATTCTTCGAGAAGAACTTGAAGCGCCACTTGCCGTTCACTTTCTTGCAACGGAAGAGGGAGAAGCCCCAGTCGAAGAAGAGATAGAACTTCTCGACACGGGTCTTGAAAGCCTTGGCGGCAAGGAAATGGCCCAACTCGTGAATGAAAATCAAGATGGAGAGGGAGAGGAAAAACTGCAATACCTTTATTAATATAGTCATAGTAGGTTTTGTTTATCGGTGAAAAAAACGTGCAAAGATAGTGATTTTTATTTTTCGTCGGGATGATTAATGGTCATATATTCGACGGGATTGACTGCGATGCCATTGCGCCACAGCTCGAAATGCAAGTGTTCCACCTCTTGATGGTCACCCGAACGGCCCAAAATGGCGATGGCCTCCCCTGCCCTGACGTAGTCGCCTTCCTTTTTTAGCAGGGTTGCATTGTGCTTATACACAGAGAAATAGCTGTCGGCATGTTGGATACCGATGCAATAGCCGTTGTTGATGCTCCAAGTAGAAAACACAACAATGCCATCCAAGGTGGCGTTGATGATTTTGTCGCAATCAGAAATGACATCGACGCCAAAATGCCCTTCGTCGGCATTGAAGGCCTTGATGACGGTGCCGTTGAGCGGGACGAAGAAATTCTTCACCAGCGAACTCGGCTTGGTAGGCGGAACATAGTCGGGGCCGAAGAGGTTGTAATGGTTTTGGGCAGCATATTCGGCACGCAGCAAACTGTCCTGAACCGATTTCTTCAGCGTGATGGAGTCGATGACCTCCTGCGGCAAAGGCTCATAGATCCTCACCGAGGCCAAACTGCTATCGGCGGCAAAGTCGTAACCCTCCACGATTTTCTTGATGTTCTCGAAATAGATGTCTTTCTTTTGCATCTCTTTTTCGATCGAGTCGGCGCGAAGGCTGAGCAAGTAGACCTCACGGTTGAGGTTGGTGTCGGTGTAGCCAGGGATGTATTCGCGCAAAGGCGTGAAGGCAATGATAAAAGTCGTGATGATGATGAGCAACAGGGCGATGCCAATGATAACCAAAAACAGATTGAGGAGGTTGAGTTTGAAATTGAGGATAGGGCGACCGCTTTCGTCGTGCGACATCAAGAAGTCGTATCTCCGGTTCAGCTTCTTGAAGGAGACGTTACGGAGTTTAGGCTTCCTAGGCTTAGTATTTTGAGATGTTTCCGGCATTTTGCTATGTGATAGGTCATTAATGACCTGCAAAAATAGGAAAAAAATGCGACATTAATGAAAAAAGGCTGACCGCTCACGCAGTCAGCCTTTTGCTCGTTTTGAAAAGAAATCCCTATTCTTTCACCACTAACCGCGCCGCATGGTTTCTCCCTTCTGCATCCGTAATGCGCAGCAGATACACCCCTTCCACCAATCCACTCAAATCAATCTCATTCGTCTCCCGCATAGTCTTCACCAACTGGCCAAGTACATTGTACACCATCACTTCGGAAGCCTCGATGCCAACTACTGTTACCTTTCCTGTAGTGGGATTGGGATATAAGATAGCTCCATGTGTTGCAAACCTCCGCCCAGTCAATTAAGGGATTTTCGGCATTGGGTGCAGGTTGAGATTCGCAAATATGGCCATATTCATCACGGAATGTTATGGTGACTTTGTAGTTGTAGCAGGAATAATCCGTTACGTCAATCGGGTCAAAATAACGCACATGGCTCCAATAGCCCGGGTAGGGGAATTGCGCGATTTTCTCGTAACTTCCATTGTCGTGCGAGAGATACAGATTGTAGTGCAGTTCGCCCATGGAAGGCTCCTCTAATTGCAGCAAATCTTCCCCTTCCATTTGGTTGTCGATGTCGGCCCTGACCATGAAGGAGCCATTCATTTCAGGCTTGTACCAATAGCCATCGAGGCAAACCCATCGTCCATCATCCGTTGAGCCGTCGTCGTGCGCGTAGGCAGCTGGATTCTCAATGCCTTGTTGGTGGATGATGATCCAGATTGGCCAAGTCATAATCTGGTATGGGTGTTCAAAGTTCACAGTGTGCCATTGGTTTACGCCAGTGAGTTGCACGGTCTGTTGCCAAACAATCGTAGTGGGCGAATTGTAGCCAGAATAGATCAAAATGTCGTATTCCCCATCGGCAACGCTGTAAAGCGATACGCTTTTTACGAAAGAGCCCAACATGTCTGCCCCCGTTGCTTTAAAGCCCCAAGAAAGGTTTCCCTCATAGCCCACCGCATCGATGAATTCCCCATTTTCATACTGGCAATGCGCTTTGAAAAGGTCTTCTCCCCAATGCAACTCCACGCCGTCAGTGCCTTGGCACCAATTGGCCTCGGCTGCTATGCTACCTATAATCACACATTCACCGTACTGATTGGCAAAACCGCTTTGGCATGAACCCGTGGGGAAAATATTGTAGTCGTTCACTTTGTAATAATAGTTGCCTTGAGGAACGGTGTCCAAGTATTCAAAGGAATCCGATGTGTTGTCCTTGGCCAGAGTGCCAATCAAAGCATACTGATCTTCCAAAATACTTTTGCGGTATACTTCATAGTAGGTCTTCACATCGTCGCGCAAGGGAATGTCGTCTTCCTTGTCCCAAGTCAGGCGGTTGAGTTCGTCCGTTCCGTTCAGAGGCTCGGTGCTGACTTCTAAATTCTTTGGGGGATAACATGGCCTGACCTCAATGCTTTGCAGGCA
>CACXIM010000054.1 GCA_902767725.1 uncultured Bacteroidia bacterium
CCATGATAAGCATGCTTTCTCTTCAGCTTGCCGCTACCCGTTACTTGGAAACGCTTCTTGGCAGCGGACTTTGTCTTCATTTTCGGCATTTTACAATTAGTTTAAAGGTATTAAATTATTATTCTATTTCTCTTTTTTAGCTTTAAGCTTTAAGCCATAAGCTGTTAGCTTTGTCGCTACCGAGCTTATCGCTTACAGCTTTTATTTCTTCGTTGACTTAGGAGCTATCATCATCTGCATGCGCTTGCCCTCAAGTTTAGGCATCATCTCCACCTTTCCGAACTCTTCCAACTCCTGCGCAAACTTCAGCAACATAATCTCACCTTGTTCCTTGTAGACGATGGAACGACCTCTGAAAAAGACCTCCACCTTGACCTTTGAGCCTTCCTGCAGGAAGCGTTTGGCGTGATTCAGCTTGAACTCGAAGTCGTGGTCGTCGGTTTGGGGTCCGAGGCGGATTTCCTTGATGACGACCTTGGTGGCCTTGGCTTTCTGTTCCTTCAAGCGCTTCTTCTGGTCGAAGACGAACTTCTTGTAGTCCATGGCCTTGCAGACCGGCGGGTTGGCATCAGGCTGGATCTCGACGAGGTCGACACCCAATTCTTCTACGATTCTCAAGGCTTCGCGCAAAGGATAGATGTTGGGTTCCACCCCCTCGCCCACCAAACGTACCATCGGGGCTTTCACTTGCTCGTTGATGCGGTGGTTGAATCCGTCCTTGTCTTTGTTCGGCTTTTGTCCAGGCCTACCTTTTTGTGGAATCTGTGCTATAGTTGTAGTCTCCTATATTAAGTTTATATTCAGTTAGTTAGTTTATCTCTTGTTCTGTTCCTCTTCAACTTGCTTTCTAATCATAGCGGCGAAATCATCGGTAGGCATCGTGCCCAAATCCACTTGACCGTGCTTACGCACAGACACCTGATTCTCAGCTTCTTCCTTCTCGCCCACGATGAGCATGTAAGGATACTTCTTCATCTCGGCGTCGCGAATCTTACGGCCAATCTTCTCGTTACGCTCGTCAATGAGGGCGCGAATATCGGACTTTTTCAGATACGATTGCAAATTTTTCGCAAAATCGAGATATTTTTCGCTCACAGGGAGGATAATCACCTGGTCGGGAGCCAGCCACAGCGGGAACTCGCCGGCGCAGTGCTCAAGCAACACGGCCACAAAACGCTCCATCGAACCGAAAGGTGCGCGGTGCACCATCACAGGACGGTGTTTCTCGTTGTCGGCGCCAATGTAAGTCAAGTCGAAACGCTCGGGCAGGTTGTAGTCCACCTGGATGGTACCCAGCTGCCACTTACGGCCGAGGGCGTCCTTCACCATGAAGTCGAGCTTGGGGCCGTAGAAAGCGGCTTCACCGTATTCCACATGGGCGGGCAGACCCTTCTCGGCGCAGGCCTCCTGGATGGCGGCCTCAGCCTTGGCCCAGTTCTCGTCAGTACCCACATACTTCTCGTGGTCGTTGGGGTCGCGGAGCGATATCTGTGCTTCAAAGTTCTTGAAGTCAAGAGCCTTGAAAATGATTTCAATGATTTCCATCACGCGGATGAACTCTTCCTTCACCTGGTCGGGACGGCAGAAGATGTGGGCATCGTCTTGGGTAAACGAACGCACACGGGTCAGACCGTGGAGCTCGCCACTCTGCTCATAGCGATACACTGTGCCAAACTCAGCGCAGCGGAAAGGCAGGTCCTTATAAGAACGTGGCTTCCACTTAAAGATCATGCAGTGGTGAGGGCAGTTCATCGGCTTCAGCAGGTACTCCTCGCCTTCCTCAGGCGTAGTGATCGGGCGGAAGCTGTCTTCGCCGTAATGATCCCAGTGACCCGAGGTCACATAGAGTTGCTTGCCACCGATATGGGGCGTAATAACTTGTTCATAACCATACTCCTTCTGGATCTTGGTCAGGTACTCCTGCAGGCGTAGGCGCAGTTCGGTGCCTTTGGGCAGCCAGATCGGCAGACCCTTACCCACGGTATCGCTGAACATGAAGAGCTCGAGCTCACGACCCAGCTTGCGGTGGTCGCGCTTCTTGGCTTCTTCGAGCAGCACGAGGTACTCTTCCAGTTCCTTCTGCTTCGGGAAGGTGATACCGTAGACGCGAGTCAGCTGTTTGCGCTTCTCGTCGCCACGCCAATAGGCACCTGCCAACGAGGTCAGCTTCACAGCCTTGATGAAGCTCGTGTTCGGGATATGGGGACCGCGACAGAGGTCGGTAAAGGCGCCATTTTTATAATAGGTGATGGTACCGTCTTCCAGCTCACTGATCAGTTCCTCCTTATATTCATCGCCTTTGTCAGTGAAGTACTTCAAGGCTTCGGCCTTGCTCACGTCAACGCGCTCGAAGGTCTGCTTCTCGCGGGCCAGTTCGAGCATCTTTTTCTCGATGGCGACGAGGTCGGCTTCAGTAAGGGTGATGTCACCCGTATCGATGTCGTAATAGAAACCAGCATCCACTGCGGGGCCGATGCCGAACTTCACGCCTTTATAAAGGGCCTCGATGGCTTCGGCCATGAGGTGGGCCGACGAGTGCCAGAAAGTAGCCTTACCTTCGGGGTCATCCCAAGTAAAGAGTTGGATGGTGGCGTCCTCGTTGACGGGGCGCATGGCATCCCACATCACACCGTTCACTTTGGCTACCAGCACGTTACGTGCCAAGCCCTCGCTCAAGCTCTTGGCGATATCCAGCGGCGTGACACCGGCTTCATATTGTCTGACACTATTGTCAGGGAAGGTTATGTTAATCATAGAAATAGGTCTTTTTGAAAGCGGCTGCAAAAGTACAAAAAAATCTCATTCAAAAGACTATTTTTCACGAAATTATTTCAAGGATGGTTTTACGTTTACATACGCAATGAATAATTTCATCGGATTGCGATGACAAATCGACCAAAAACACTATTTTTGCGGCATACTAAATGTAGTTGTGTAACAATTAAAACAAATTGAATAATCACTATGAAAAAAACAGCGTTAATCCTTTCATTTTCCGCGCTTGCATTAGGTCTGTTCGCGATTATGTCATGCAATTCTTCCAATTGCCAAAGGCAGCAATACCCAACAGAACAGCCTGCCGAAGAACCTCAAACAACGCTTTTCAAAGTTGTTGCCTCGGAGAGCGATGTCTTCCCTGCTAACTGCGACACGATGAGCATCGGGTGGGGCGACCTCAACCAGGACGGTATCAATGATGTGGTCGTTGTGGCCACGCCGCGTCATGCTGAAAACATGCAGGTCCGCGACGATGGTTACGAATACAATTTCAACAGCCCTGTGATGGGCATCTATTTCGGCACAAAGGACGGGAAGCTCAATCTATTTAAGGAATACGAGAACACCATCCCGGGCACCGAAGATGACTTTTGTTTCGTTGAGTTGGGGACGGACATCTCCGACAAGGGTGTATTGTCGTTCATCATCGAGTATTTCTACACCGCAGGCTCCACGAATACCAATTTCGACACATTCCGGTACAGATATCAGGACGACGATTTCTATCTCATCGGTGCCGACGCCGGAGCGTTGTCGCGTTATTCGGGCGAAAACGAGGTAGTAAGCATCAACTATCTCACGCATAAGAAACAGACCATCGTCTCAGACGTTTTCGACGAAAGCGTGGAACCCCAAGAGACCTGGGAGACAATTCCAGAAGAGCCGCTTGAGAAACTGGGTGTCAGGTTGTTGAATGATATTTAGACATTTTGAAAGTCCTTACGAGGGCACATCTTTACCATATTATGATTTCAGTCGTACACAAAAGGGTGCACTTGAAACAATAAAAGAACAACTTTGAGACCAATTGTCCTTAGGAAACTTTGATTTATTATTCCAATATACTTTATTTTTGCGCTTAAACTTCATCCCATGAAGAAATCCATCTTCATCATTCTATTAGCAACCATGTCATTCTTCGGCTATTCTCAAGATTGGTTCGGCTTCAATCGCTATCAAGCCGACAATCAACGTATTATCTCCAGTGGGAATTATCCCGATGTGGTCTTTATGGGCAACTCCATCACCGACAACTGGGCTTATTTCCATCCCGATTTCTTCAGCCGCAACAACTATTGCGGTAGAGGCATCGGTGGCCAAACCTCGGCGCAGATGCTGGTGCGGTTTAAGGCCGACGTCATCGACCTCCATCCCAAGGCTGTGGTCATCATGGCTGGCACCAACGACGTGGCCCACAACGACTTTTGGGTGTCGCCCGAAAAGGTGGTTGAGAACATCGTCGCCATGTGTGACATCGCCCGTGCCAACGGCATCGTGCCCATCATCAGCTCCATTCCACCTAGCAATGTGTTTTTTTGGAGCGAAGAGATTGTTGGCGCCGGTAAAACCATCGTTGTGATCAACAACAAACTGAAAGCCTACGCCGATGCAAACGACATCGTGTATGTCGACTATCACACTGCACTCACCGACAAAGACCTTGGATTCCAAAAAGCGCTCAGCAAGGATGGCTGCCATCCCGATCCTGACACTTATTTCATCATGGAAGACATAGTATTGGAAGCCATCAGGGCGGTATTGAAAAAATAGCATCGGGGCGTTATATGGGCATACTTAGTTTACATATTGGACATAAGACTACGGGGACTATGGCTTATGACTATGACAATGACCACTTTCGCCAAGAGCTGAAACCTCAGCATCTCATTGAAAGAGGTCATTGTCATGGTCAATGGTCATGGTCAATAAGTCCCGAAGTCAAAAGATATTGTAGTTTAGTTTCGAACACTTACTTATTAAAACAACTTTACTAATTTTGCGATCAAATTCTTCAACCAATGAAAAAACTATCACTCGTCCTAACACTGCTTTTTGTAACTGGATTTTACACTTTCGCACAAACCTCAATGCAGGTCAATGAAACACAGGCATATCAAATGGCACAAGCCTTCGCCAACACCAAAACTGCCTTCAAGAGCCAAGACCTAAGTTTGGTTCCAGCCGATGATTTGTTTATCTACAACATTGGCAACCAAGGCTTTGTCATTATTTCGGGCAACACCGTCCTACCCCCTGTTTTGGGCTGGTCCGACCAAGGCAATTTCCCCAATTTGACCGATGCACCAGAGAACCTTCGCTCTTGGATCGAGCATTATGGCGAGATGATTCGTTTCGCCGCCGCAAACGGGATCCCCTCTGAAGCCAAGATACAACGGCAATGGGGCGAAGCCGCACAAGGCATCTTCGGAAGCCGTAATACCGCATCAGTTGACCCTTTGGTCAGCACACACTGGAACCAAGACTGCTACTACAACGAATATTGCCCAGAGACCGATGGTGGCTGGTGGTGGGGCGGCCCTTGCGGACACTGCTATGCGGGCTGCGTGGCGACCGCCATGGCCCAGGTGATGAAATACTGGGATTATCCCACAACAGGCTTTGGCTCACATAGTTATATCCACAGCGAATACGGCGAACAGAGCGCCAACTTTGCCGCCACTACATACCATTGGGACCAGATGCCCAACGAGATTTGGGGAAACAACGATGCTGTGGCAACTTTGTTGTACCATTGTGGCGTGAGTGTCAACATGAACTATGGAGCAAGCTCTAGCGGTGCACAGAGCACCGAAGTAGAGACCGCACTCCGCTCCTATTTCGGCTATTGCGGTGCCAAGTACCGCCAAAAGAGTGGCTATCAGGAAGAGGCTTGGATTGCCATGCTCAAGGCAGAGCTCGACCTCTCGCATCCCATGTATTACTCAGGCTCCAATGGCGATAGCGGCCATGCTTTCGTGTGCGACGGTTACGACAACAACGACCTCATGCACTTCAACTTCGGCTGGAGCGGCAGCGGCGATGCGTTCTATTCCACCTACGACGTGAACGGCTTCAACCAAGGACAAGCTGTGGTGACCAACATCTATCCGGTTAGCATCCAAGCTGACGAAAACGGCATCATCTATGTCAGCGAAAATGGCACGGGCGATGGCTCATCATGGGACAACGCCACCAACAAACTCCAATTCGCTACAGCCTTGTCAAGCGGCGCCGGAACTACGATTTGGGTGAAGACCGGCACTTACTATGGCGACACGACCGACATGGAAGGAGCGTTCTACATCACCAAAAGCAACCGTGTCTATGGCGGCTTTGAAGGTAATGAAACTCCCGATTTCGATCTTTCGCAACGCGATTTCGACAAGAACCCCACCATTCTTGATGGCCAAAGTGCAAGGCGCGTTTTGATGCAAGACCAAGCCTTCGCCTCGACTTCAATGGCCGTCTGGGATGGCTTCATCATCCGAAACGGCCACAACGGCAGCGGTGCAGGAGCTTACCTTAACAATTATGTTACGTTGTCGAACTGCCAAATCCTGAACAACGAAGCCAGCATGTATGGCGGCGGCATCTACATCAACTCGACAGGTGGCACGGCACATGTAACCCTCAACAACTGCCGCATCATTGACAACAGCGCTTCGATGGGCGGCGGCCTGTGCGACCGCATTGGAGCCGACTACAACAAATGCCGTATCAGCAACAACACAGCCACCACCAAAGGCGGAGGTATTTATCTCTATAACAATACTGAGCCTACGTTCAAAAACTGCATCATCAGCAACAACACGGCAAAGAACGCTGGAGGCATGTACGCCCGCGGCAAATTCACCGCATACAACTGCGACATCGTGATGAACCTTGCCACTGAGAGCATTGGCGGCGTCTACAACGAAGAGCACCACAATAAATACTATAACTGCATCCTTTGGGGTAACCTGGCCAATGGCCAACCCAGCCAAGTGGACGGCCTCAGCGACTACGAGTATTGTGCCGTTCAAGGTGGCATCGATGGCAATGAAAACATCGTCCTGACAGCTGAGAATAGTGTCCAAGAGCCTGGCGCTTCCGTTCGCTTCAACCATCCTGCACAAGGTGCGGGAGCCACCTACCACAATGAGGACTGGAGTCTGAAACCGCGCAGCATCTGTCTCAATGCTGGCAAACCCAACACTACGGGATTGGGCACAACCGACATCGCTGGCAACCCACGCATCCAAAAAGGCCGGGTGGAGATTGGAGCTTACGAGAGTTGCGCCTCGCTCACCTTGATTGAAGATGCTCTATATGAAAGCGATACTCCGTATTGGTTCTTCAATCGTCCCTTGACCGAGCCAGGCTACTACACCCACGTGCTCGAAGGACCTGACTGCGACAGCGTCATTGGGCTTACCTTGATGGTGTTGGAAGGCATAACAGAAACTTCCGATAATGCCATACAGGTATGGCCGAATCCCACAAAAGACCTGTTGCACATAGAGTTGGAAGACTTCGACAAACTGGAAATCCGCAATCTTTTGTGGCAGTTGGTCTTGGAAGCAAAACAAACTGAAATCCTCAGCCTTGAAGGATTAGAAAAAGGCGTTTATCTCTTGATTGCCAGTAATAAAAACGGAACAAAGACCGTTACAAAGGTAATTAAGGAGTAAAACCATGAAAAGTCTTGAGCTCGTATTTTCCACTGTTCTTATTGCCTTTGCTTCATGCAATAGTACCGACAATTACATCATCCCTGTGGATTACGAAAAGTATTACGAGGGTATCACCAGTCTAACCGAAAAGCAAGGCCAAGAGCTCAGCCAAAGGATTTATATGGATTGGTACAACAATACGATGGGAAAGGAAATCCCCGACCTCAACGTGAAAGACCTCAATGGGAAAACCGTCAAACTCAAGAAATGGCTTAAAAGAGAAACCATCCTCGTTTTCACCGACACGCATTGTGGATTTGGGAAGGAAGAGGTTGAAAAAGAGTTGCCTATGACCATCAGCATCATGAAGGATGAACTTGTCGGCATTGACATACTGTGCCTCATTGAAGACGCTGAGATTTCAGCACCTGGAGAAGCGCTAAATTATGCCAAAAGTCTTCAAGGCAGTTACAACAATCTATTCATCATCGATCAACAAGATGCCTTACGGATGAACCTCACTGGCAGTCCTTCAAAATTTTACATTGACAAAGACCAAATTGTAAGACAAGTCCACATTGGTTTTGCTATGAATCAAGAACAGCGTGAGGAAAGTATCCGCCAAGGAATCTCTCTAATGAAAAAGGAAAAACAAAAATGAAAAAAGCATATTTCTCAGCAGGTTGCTTCTGGGGCGTGGAGTATTACTTCAAGCGTCTCAAGGGCGTGACAAAGACCGTCGTCGGATTCATGGGCGGCGACATGGAAAACCCGAGTTACAAACAAGTCAAGACGGGCACCACGGGACATTTGGAAACCATCGAAGTGGAATACGATCCCGAACTGGTTTCCTACGATGCCTTGGTGCGCTATTTCTTTGAGATCCACAACTTTGAACAAGTCGATGGCCAAGGCATCGACATTGGAACGCAGTATCTTTCCGCCATCTGGTTCAACGACATCACGGAGCGCGACACGGCCATTAAGGTCTTTGGCGAACTGATGCAGATGGGCTATCATCCCGCTACGCAGATCCGGCAATCCATGGCCTTCTACCCTGCCGAGGATTACCATCAAAATTACCTAGACGAAAGGCAAGAAACACCGGAATGCCACGTCTATACGAAGATTTTCTGAAAAACATGTAGGGCTGTCATATTATGGCAGCCGCACTCGGATGATTAGCGCGGCTGCCACGGTGTGACAGCCCTACAAACCTATTTTTGGGTTTATTTCACCAGGAATTTTTGTGTGACACCATCAATGGCAATGAAATACATGCCTTGAGGCAGGTTGGTCACATCAATTTGCTGGGTTTCTCCTGTGATTTGACCTGTCATCAGGATTTGACCCATGGTGTTGGTGATGTGGAATTTGGTTTCCCCTGGTAGAGACGTGGCGCGGCGCGTTTTTACAAACAAAATACCATTGGTAGGATTTGGATAAACATTAAATGTCCCTGAGTCGTTCTCTTCCACACTATCGGTATGCGCTGTAACAAAATCATGGATGCCGTCAGCAGCCATGGCAGGTGCCGATTCGCAATCTCCGCCAACGATAATGTTGATAGCCGTCACCTGATAATAATAGGTCTCGGCATTTGAATCGTTATCATCGAAGTGCATGTCCGTACCCGTTGCAATGCCAATCAAATCATAGTTTTGGCCATCCGTGGAACGATAAACATAATAGCCATATGTCGTGCTCGTGGTGCCTGCCCATACCACATTAGTGACCGTGATGTTGTCAATCACCAAAGAATAGTTCGACACATGGGTGAAATGGCGGAAACCAAGGTAAACCTCCTGACCTTCGTAAGCCGAGAGGTCGACAGAATAGGCATGATATGGGTTGCTGGAATCCCACTCGGCAATGGTGGTGATGTTCAGTCCGTCACTCGAAGCTACGGCCACTCCAAAGTGTTCCGTCGGATATGAGGGATCATAGCCAGCCACATAGAAGTTCATTGACGCATTTTCCATCACCTTGACTTTGGGCATGAAAGCATAGTTGTCGGGCTGAAGCGCTCCCAAACCGTTCATATAGGAGAACGAGCTCAAAGAGGCGTTGGTGTTGGTCGTGTTCACCGAACCATCCGAGTTCATGCCGCCACCATTATAAATGCCAAAGATTTGTCCGTCGCCATCGGCATCGAGGAAAGTCCAGCCTTGTGGGTCTTCTTCAAAACCAGTGTAAATCTCGCGTTCCCACGAAATCCTCACTTTATCACCCAAATTCTCTGCCTTGAGGTTTTTGGGAGCGACACAATCCAACTCAGCTTCAGCACATTGCGAAGCAGCAAGAGCATAATAGTCACCTGTCTCGCGACTACCCTCTTGGATGATACGGATGCAATAATTAGAGGTGTAGCGGTTCACTTCATGCGTGAACGAAGTCTCCCCATGATTGAGCGTGGCAATCAACTCATTATCAGCATAAACCAATGCACCTATGGCAGGACGCGTCACATCAGCCTCAACGCCAGTCACTTTGATGTCGTCGACGCAGAGGAAATAAGTCTCTCCCGTCGTGTTGAAGTGGCGGATGGCGACATAAATCTGCTGTCCGGCGTAGGCCGAAAGGTCGGCGGAATATTCGGTGTAGTTTCCCGTGCTGTTCCACTCTTGAATCATGGTAAAATCAGAAGGATTGGTGTTGCCTGTTGTGGAAACAGCCACGCCAAAATGCTCTGGATCGGGGGCAATGCCAGGCATGTCGGCATCGCAAGCCATGAAGGTGATGCGACCATTGGCGGTCGGAGTCAATCGTGGCGTGACGATGAAATTGTCGGGGTTGAGTTCATCCAATCCAGCCATCCATGACCATGAACGCAGGCCGATGCCTCCATTGTAACCGCCGTATGGATACACACGGAAGTTCTGTCCATCGTTATTGGCATCGATGAGGGTGAGGTCCATCAAGGTGCTGTCGGCAAAGTCGTAATAGAGTTCCTCCACGGGAAACGGCACATTCATCTCAGGCAATGTCCAAGAGAGTTGCACTTGGTTACCATCGCTTTCGGCGTGAAGTCCGTTGGGCGAGCCTTGGAAATGGTCGGGCGTGCGATAGGTCCAAGAGTATTCGTTCTCAATCATTGCGCCATTCTCATAATAAGCGCGAATGGTGGTTGTATGAGTCGAGCCGTCCGCAAAACCGTTGGTATTCAGCAGGTAACTATTACCAAATTGATGCTCAGCCACTGTCTGGCCATCAAGAACAATGTCGCTACCGATAAAGAAACCGGCGTTATCGTTTCCGACGAAAACATTGTCAATGCAAATGGCGAACTTGTCAGTGCAGTTGAAATGGCGGATGGCAAGATAAACCTCCTGACCAGCGTATGCGGAAAGGTCAACGGAGTACACGTGCCAGTTGCCTTGACGGGTTGCATTGTCTTTCGCGGTCAAATTCCATTCCTGAAGCATCGTGAATGCCGAGGGGTTGTCGTTGACCGTCGTCGAAATGGCCACGCCGAAATGCTCGGCGGGATACGCCTCGTCCATAGCGCTGGCGTGGAAAAGCATTTCACCGTTTTCAGGAACAATCAAGCGGGGCGAAACCATGAAATTGTTGGGGGTAAGCGGCGAAGTAGTGGCATTGTCGTAAGAATACGATACTAACATACCATCGAAGCCGCCAAATCCCATGCCGCCAGTTGAAGGCAGTTGCCAGTTGTGGCCGTCACCATCAGCATCGATAAGGGTCCAGTCGAGAATGCGGCCTTCCTCAAAGTCCTCCTCAAAATCCCAATAATAAGCTCCATCGGGAGAATAAACGCCTGGTGCGTGATAAAGCACATAGCCCGAGGCCGATACATAGTTTACAATGCCCTGTTGGGCTTTCGCTCCAAAAGGAGCTACCATCAGTAGTGCCATTGCGAGGAATGGCAGGATGTGTTTTCGCATAAAAATAAGATTAATGTGGGTTTGAAATTGGGCTGCAAAGGTAGGATTTTTATCCTGACAATCCAAAATCTTGATGCAAAACCAAATTAAAACACCCTTTCCTCTTTGACAAATAGAAATAATCGCTACCTTTGCACATCATTTCAACTAAACTAACAATTATGGCAAAAAACATCGAAGAAATCAGAGCCGCGTTGGCCGAATACGGCATCACCGGCGCAAAAGAAATTTACTATAACCCGAGCTACGAAAAGCTCTTCAAGGACGAAATGGATCCCGCCCTGACCGGCTACGACAAAGGCGTGTTGACCGAACTCGACTCCGTCAACGTGATGACCGGCATCTACACCGGACGTTCGCCCAAGGACAAATACATCGTCATGGATGCCAAGTCGAAGGACACCGTGTGGTGGACCACCGATGGCTACAAGAACGACAACCACCCGATGAGCGAAGAAGTCTGGGCACAGGTGAAAGACCTCGCCAAGAAACAGCTCAGCGGCAAGAACCTGTATGTGGTCGACGCATTCTGCGGCGCCAACAAGGACACCCGCATGGCCGTCCGTTTCATCATGGAGGTGGCATGGCAAGCCCATTTCGTGCTCAACATGTTCATCAAGCCCACGCCTGAGGAACTGGCCGACTTCAAGCCCAACTTTACCGTTTATACCGCCTCTAAAGCCAAGGTCGACAACTACAAGGAACTCGGCCTCAACAGCGACACTTGCGTTGCCTTCAATGTCAGCAGCCGCGAACAAGTGATTCTCAACACCTGGTATGGTGGCGAGATGAAGAAAGGCATGTTCTCGATGATGAACTACTACCTGCCGCTGCAAGGCATCGCCGCCATGCACTGCTCCGCCAACACCGACATGAAGGGCGAAAACAAGGCGTCTTCAACTTCGAAGGCGGCTGCTATGCCAAAGTCATCAACCTCGACAAGGAGAGTGAGCCTGACATCTACAACGCCATCAAGCGCAATGCCCTGTTGGAAAACGTCACTGTCGATGCCAATGGCAAGATCGACTTCAAGGACAAGAGCGTGACCGAGAACACCCGTGTCTCCTACCCCATCGAGCACATTGAGAAAATCGTGAAGAACGTGCGTCCTATCTCGGCTGGTCCTGCTGCCAAAAACGTCATCTTCCTCAGCGCCGACGCCTTTGGCGTGCTGCCTCCCGTCAGCATCCTGACGCCGGAGCAGTGCAAGTACTACTTCCTGAGTGGTTTCACCGCCAAGTTGGCCGGCACCGAGCGCGGCATCACCGAGCCTACACCTACCTTCAGCGCCTGCTTCGGCCAAGCCTTCCTTGAATTGCACCCAACCAAGTATGCCGAGGAACTTGTGAAGCGCATGGAACAAAGCGGTGCCAAGGCTTACTTGGTGAACACCGGCTGGAACGGTACGGGCAAACGTATCTCCATTAAGGACACGCGCGGCATCATCGACGCCATCCTTGACGGTAGCATCGAGAAAGCCCCGACCAAGATGATCCCGTATTTCAACTTTGAAGTGCCGACCGCATTGCCGGGCGTCGATCCAAACATCCTTGACCCGCGCGACACCTATGCTGACAAGAACGTCTGGGAAGAGAAAGCCAAAGACCTCTCCTCGCGCTTCATCAAGAACTTCGAGAAGTTCACGACGAATGACGCTGGCAAGGCTCTGGTGGCTGCTGGCCCGAAACTGTAAACGCAAAATTGTAGAGACGGTGTGCACACCGTCTCTACATAGACACACGATGAGCCGTTCCGATTGGGGCGGCTCGTTTTGTGTTATCCTTGCGCATTGTCAAAAATGGAATGAAAAAAGCCGACATTGCTGTTGCCGTTTCTTTGGTACACCTTTTTGTGGACCACCAATTGGTGTACCAAATTGTTGCAAAACGTCATTATCCCTGCGCATTGTCAAAGATTTTGGAGGTCTATGGTTGCGCATTGTCAAAAACGGCATAAAAAAAGCCGACATTGCTGCCGGCTAATTTATAATCGTCCATTTTTTTAGTGGACACTAGTGAGGGACATTAATGATCCAACAAATTAGACCATCCAATTTGTTAGTTTACATTAATGACTGGGTAGTTAGAGTATGCTTTATTCATTATTGAATCTAATTCCCTTGTAGAATTATAATATTCTATTTGCCTTTTTTCTATATAATACTTTTTCTCTCCATTTGATATTATACGATAGATCCAATTTCCTTTATCATCATATTTATAATCTTCATAGACCGCCGCAATACCCTTTTTTGAGGCTACGCCTTTATTAACTGTTGAAACATATCTTTCTATAATATCGCCGTGTTCATTATAAACACTTTCATAAATTCTTGGCATACTATCTTTTTGCTCTTGATAAGATACTAATTGCCCCTTGTTATTATATTTATAAGTACCTGCATGAGGAATCTCAATTTCAGACTTCCAAGCACGGATTCGATTATACTCTCTTTCGTTATCCACCATGGTTAGCTGTCCTTTTGAGTTATATGTTTCAATATACTCCAAAGCCGTATTCCCATCAGCTCCATACAACTTGCATTCGTATGTACCATTTCCAATAGGGTTTGCCGTTTTTCTATGTTTTAATCTACCAAATTCGTATATATCATATTTTGTAACAATATTGTAAGAATTATATGTAATTTCTCTATAATTAAAAAAATTATTACCGCTAACAAAGTCTTTAGATGTATAGTTCTCAAGTTCCTCAATTTCCGCGCGTGAATAATGTTCTAACATACCTGCGATAGCATTATTGCCCTTTTGATTGTATTGCACCCAAAAATATAGATTATTTTCACCATAATTAAAAAAAACAGCACGTCCAAGGCTATCATAATAACATTCTCTCATAAACCTTTGTTTACCTTCCTTTGGCTCTCCAAAATTTTCAGAATATTCATAATTCGTATAGATTACGCGATACACTTTGCCTTTTAAGTTCTCTTCTTTTAGTGTTGGTGGAGTCTGGCTAAATGCCATAGCAGAGATAAATAATGCCGCTAAGGTTGTTACTATTTTCTTCATAATACTATTCCCTTAATCCGTGTCGGGCACAACTTCTTTCGCCTATAGCTTCCTCGATTCGGCTGGTTTACAGATTCGTGCATAAGAAGGCTAGGAAACTTGAATTGCACCTATTTTCAGTAAGCAGGCTCTGGAAAAACCTTTGAAGTAAAATAGATACGTTTACCTAGCCTGTATGTATCAACAGATTAACTGGTTGAATACAAATTAGGCTGGCAAGCTCGCATCTTGTATCCACTTCAAAATTTTCCAGATTTTGCTTACTGGGATACAAGCACAAATTGCCTTCAACCGTTCGGATGTGACTTCGTCGAATGCGAAGCTTTTCTCCCCGAACAATCAGCGGCAAATATACGAAGAATTTGGAATTGCTATGATTTTTGAAAGATTTTTATCTGATTTTGAAAGATTTCTTTGCGAAGCAAATTCCATGACAATTCATCTTTACTGCTTCGTACCTCGCAGTGACGCAAAGCGGCAACAAGAGCCGCTCCGATTGGGGCGGCTCGTTTTGCATTATCCTTGCGCATTGTCAAAACCAACATCTTTTCCCTCCACATTGTTATTATTTTTGTAATTTTGCACCTTTAATTAATAAACCCTCATACTAACCCTACTAAAACAACAACTACAATGAAAAAAGTTTTCACTCTTATCGCTGCTATCGTATTGTGTTTCAACCTAAACGCACAAAATCCATTCGACGGTGAGCAAGTCATCGTAACCCCTGAATTCCTACATTTCTACTTCCATGGCTGTTCGCCTCATGGAGGTCAGGTGACCATCACAAATTATACCTCCGAGGACTTGGTCGTCAACCGTTGCTATGCCGAAAACTTTAAAGTGGAATGCCTTTACGAAGGCAGGAACATCGCTGAAACCGGCATGTTTGTTTCCATTGGTGAGACCGTCATCCTCGATACATACGCCGTCCCTACAGCTAAAGACGTACATGGGACTTTGTGCATCGACACCGATTTTGGCCTGTTCACCATTGACATTTATTATGAGACCACTTATGATGTTGATGAAATCATCCCGACATTCAGCCTTAGCCCCAATCCAGCCAATGGATTTGTCACCATAAAGGGTGAAAATCTGGGTTCAGTAAGTATCTTCAACATGCTTGGACAAAAGATTGAAAATCATTTCGTTGAAGGCAAGGAACTCGTCATTTCCACCGCCCATTATCCGAATGGCATTTATTTTGCTAAAACCGCCCAAGGCAAAACCCAACGCTTTGTCATCGCACATTAAAACAATCAATTGATAAACAAAACTTAGAAAAAATGAAGAAAACCCTTAAAAGATTTGCCCCTGTGGCTCTCATCTTCGTTGCATTGGCAACACTCTCTTTCATGGCTAAAATCAGCATCTCGCTTCGTCTCCGTCCCGAGCAAGGAAAGACTCTGACCATCTCCTCAAAAGCCAACATGATGACGATGATGGAAGTACAAGGCCAATCCATGAGCATGTCGCAATCGATGGAAACCAGACAATTATTCACCGCAAAGAATGTCACTGATACCCAAAGCGATATTGAGACACAGGTAGAAGCCATCAAGATGACCATCTCACAAATGGGTATGAAACTTGAGTATGACTCCGAACATCCTGAAAAGACCAGTCCCATGATTGCTGGCCAGACAAAGGAATTTGAACAAAGTTTGAAAAAACCCGTCACCGTTACATACGATGCTTTAGGTCACCTTGTTGGCGACACCATCGACCTTGGCATGAACCAACTTTCCAACATCATTATCGAGCTTCCTGACATGATTCTTTCTGAAGGCAGCAAATGGAATAGCACCAAGACCCAAAACGTCAACGGAACGGAATTCAAAGTGAACATGGAATACACCGTCACCAACCTCTCCAGAAAAAGCGTCGACGTGAGTTTCACCGGAAACATTGAATCCACCGAGGTCACTGGCACCTATAATGGCACGGCAAGCATCAACCCAAATACAGGTTTGACGACAAACAGCACCACGAAGTCCAACATCTCCATGACTCTCAACGAGCAAGGCATGAGCATACCGGTCACCATCGTGGGAAACACGACTGTTGATGTCAAGTGATTGTCTCACGCAAAACTCGCAGAAATCTTTGATACGACGAAGTCAATTATAGGAATTAAAAAAACCAGCGGAAATCTCCGCTGGTTTTTTCATAATAGCCTTTACCTATCGCTTAGTTCAGCATGACCGGCATGAGCAGCATGAGCAGGTCTTCGGCCTCGTTCTCGTTTTCGACGGGCGTGATGATACCGGCACGGTTGGGAGCCGACATCTCAATCTTCACCGTCTCGGAGTCGAAGTTGCTCAGCATCTCTTGCAGGAAGCGCGAGTTGAAACCGATTTCCATGTCATCGCCTTCGTAGCTGCACGTCAGGCGTTCCTTAGCTTCGTTGTAGAAGTCGATATCCTCGGCGGTCAAGGTGAGCTCTTGTCCCGCAATGCGGAAACGCACCTGGTGTGTGGCCTTGCTGGAGAACACAGCCACACGACGGATGGCCGAGAGGAAGGTCTGACGGTCGATAGTTAGCTGGTTGGGGTTCTGCTTCGGGATGACCGCGTCGTAGTTGGGATAGCGGCCTTCGATAAGGCGGCAGATCAACTGATAGTCGCCAAACGTAAACGAAGCATTGGTCTTGTTGAACTCGATGCGAACCGGCTCGTCGGCCAAGGTAGCCAAGATGCTCTTCAGTTGGTTGATGGGCTTCTTCGGCATGATGAACGAGGCCACCACGTCCGACTTCACATCCATCCTTCTGTAGCGCACCAACTTGTGGGCATCGGTTGCGACGAAGGTCAGGAAGTCTGCTGTCATCTCCATCAACACGCCCGACATGATGGGACGAATCTCGTCCATACCCGTGGCGAAGACGGTCTTCTCGAAGCCCTTGGCCAGCACATCGGCAGGAATCTCCCAAACCGAAGTATCAGCCATGGCAGGCAGCTGCGGGAACTCGTCGCTCTTGTGACCAGCGAGTTTGTAGCGGCCTTCACCGGCAATCAGTTCTACAGCCAAAGTGTTGTTGTCAACCGAGACCGTAATCGGCACATCAGGGAAGTTCTTCATGATTTCCAAGAGTAGACGAGCGGGAATCGTCACTTCACCCGTACCATCAACCATGTCAGGAGTGATGCATACGGTCATGGTCACATCAAGGTCGGAGGAAGTGATTTTCAGCTGTTTCTCGTCCAGATGGAACAGGAAGTCGTCCAAGATGGGCAAGGTGTTCTTAGAGCCAATGACACCGCTAAGGGCTTGCAGGCTCTTTAATAATTTAAGGCTAGATACTATGAATTTCATTGCGTTATATGTTTTTTATTCATTCTATTTTGAAGTGGTAAAAGTACAAATAATTGGAATATGAAGGACATTTTATCGAAAACGACATACTGGAATTGTTTATCATCTTTGGTACGGGTACGGTTCTTCTCCTTCGTGTCAGACAACCGCTGGTTGATGTCGGAGAAGGTGCAATGCACCTGGAACTGCCCGTCGCCCGAGTTGTAGTTGAGATAAGCCTGGAACATGTCGTCTTGGAAATAATAGGTGATGTTGCCCAAACGGCGGTCAAACACGACACAACCCGTGACGTATTTGTTGACGACATGGCTGCCGAAGTTGCCCAAACCGATCTTGCCTACCGAAACAAAGGCGTGCATCTTGTCATTCCATACCATCTTCAAGTCTGGAATCACGATGGTATTGCAATAGAAATCAGAAGAAGATTCTATTTGCGGATAACCGCCAGCCAGTTCAATGTTCATACGCAATTCTTCCACCTTTTCCTCTGAAGTCTCCGAACGATAATAAGGCAGGAAATTGGTCTGTGTCAAGTCGATGGACTCGCCAGAGATGTTGGCAAACACCTCAGCCATGGCTTGCATTGCTGCATCATCGAAAACGGGTGCATTGAACACATTGATGCCCTTCAAAGTGAGACTGTCGTTGGGATATTGCGTGTAGTCGCCATGGACGATAAAGGAGGCCAAAGGCGTATCGAAACCCAAGTCTGTGGTACCATGCCCATTGATGACACCACGAGAATCAAGTTCAAGTTGGGTGTCGTATTTTGTTTCGTCCGTAACCACAAAACGCAGGCTGTCGGCATCAAACCACAAAACACCATTCATAGGTTCGGTATCATCAAGGTCTTTCCGTCCTTCTTTAGGCGTTAGGAACGAGCCGAAGTAGCCACCGTCGATAGCCAACTCATAATAGAGACCGTTGGTCATCCTCTCATCCGATTCGCGTATCCGTTCCACGTCAATTGGTATGCGAATTGAGGTGGGATCGATACGTGTGGCCGAAACGAACCAATGGTTGAGGGCGGCGATGGTATCTTGGGCAAAAGGCTCTGTCGCTGGGTTGAAGTCATCTTCGACTATAGGCATTTCCATATCAGTGGTGTCTCTCAGAGCCTCGTCCGTCTCGACAAGTAGGGAGTCTTCAACATGCTCCACGACAACCACCTGAGGCTCTTCAAACGCCAATAAAGCAAACTTTCCATCGTAATAACCCAACTCCTCTGAAGCATCCAAAGTCAATCTACCTTGGAAACCAAACTGCGTGTTCAGCTTGAAGTCAGCGGTATCCGCAATGTGGGCATAACCATGCGTGACGCCTCCAACAGGAATGATGGTGTCCATCCGAATAGGTGTACTGGCACCATCGGCATTCACATAGTCCCAAGTGCCTTGCGCATCGTAGTAGTTGCGGCTGTGGATGTTCACCACGGCATCCTTATAAAGGTGGAAGAGATTCAGTGTGTCGGCCAGCAGGTCGCCATTCACTGGTTCCAACTTCGATTCCGCATTGATGTCGACATCATGCATATAGGGAAACACCGCAGCATCGGCCACACGGATGATCTTCACATCGTGGGCATGGATGACATAGTTGGACATGTCATATTCCGCACTCATGCTATAGAACTGCAATGAATCTTGCTCGGGCACCAGGGAGATAAACTTTGAAGCGTTGTTGTGCACGGCAAGCAACTCTTCGTGGGTAGTGGCAGTAGCATAGTCACCAAATGATTCCACAGGATTATATAGATGCAGGCTGTTGGTGGCCATGTCCCATTCGGCTTCCTTCAAGGAACAAATGTATTGGTTCATGGGGAAGTCAAGGCTACTATTTTGATCAAGGTAGTCGTATTTCACCTTTTGTGCGTCAAAGTCGACATTAGCGCGGTAATTGGTCGCTGAGAAAGCGATATTCGACGTATCGGCGGAATACAAGAGGAAGTTAGCTGAGTCAGCCACAAAGGTTTTGGAATCCAATGCGAAATGGTCGGAATCGAACTCGGTCAAGCCGAAACGCATCTTACCGTCAGCCTCATAGCCATCGGGCGATAGTATGGTCTTTCCCGAGAAATATGTGTCGCCATACATGCAGATGGGCTTGTCTATAGTCTCCGTGGTCAGCTCTGGCAACCGGATATCCCATTTCAGCCGCAAGGCATCAGCCGAGGCCATAGGAAAGCCAGTGCCATCTTCGCGTGGCACCATCTTAAACTGGTTGGTGATAGCCGTGACTGAATCCAAGTAGAACATGAATTGGTCAGAGTTGAAAGCGGAAGTCTGATAGTCAAGCTGGCCTTCACCAAAGAATCCAGTCCTTGAGAGGAAAACCTTATTGTGAAAACGACCCAAGTCACCGTACAAAGGATAGGAAGCCGTTTCGTCATCACCTATCTGATGCACAAATCCCAAGGAGAAGTCTTCCATAACCACCAAGGGCTGAACGATGTTGGGCATGATGCCACCCGACACCAGCTCACCATCGAAACTCACTTTTCGCATCGAAAGGTCGTTCAAGCTATCGACCACAAAAGGATAAACACTGTAGTAAAACTTTCCATCCAAGTCCTCGGCTGTCATAACCGAATCAACGTTGCCTGGATGGAACACCCCACCATTGATTTTCCTATAAAACTTGAAACCTTCGGCTTCGCTGTGGAAAATAGGATAATCTGGCGTCTCATACCGGCTCGACTTGTTATCACCATGGTCTATATCCAGACGGCCTTTCAGTTTCTCCAAAGTGCCATCGACAGGAATGATGTGATTATCGTAACGGGCATAGAAACGCAACGAGTCCACTTTCTTCATATTAATGGAGAAATCTTCATAGTTGAACTCGCTATCTTTGGTGAAAAACTCGAACATTCCCGCAAGAATGCCACCCGAAAACTTGAAATTCTGGTGTCCCGTGAAGGTGATACGTCCGAAGTCGGGAACGATGACCACACGTTTGCGGTCGCTCAATGAAATAGCCGAGCCATTCACGCCTTCAATTTGGCTTGTAATGCCAAACACCAACAAGTCGTTGGTATACAAATCAAGACTGAGATTAGGCTGACGGTTGGTAGTGCGGGTATGCAGTTTGATGACATCGAAGTCAATGGCCTCGCGGAAGGAGTCAACCACGTCGAAGAAACGTGGCAATGCCGTAGCCCATTTCGTCTCCGAATCATATTCCACATAGCCCTCTGCCTGCAAACGAAGCAACAAAGCAATGACCTGCTCGATAGGATAACCCAAATAGGAAGCCAAGTCGCCCACGGCAAACTTCACCTGACGGTCCACATTGTCGAAGCCCTGCAAGAATTTCTCGATACGAATCATGGGATGCGCATGATCCATGCCTTGCAGACGCTTGAAATCGTCGTGACGGAAATAATTCACCGAAACCACATCGCCCTCACTCACTGGGTTGACACCTTCTAACCTCCTAAAATACACTTGGTTGTCATCAATGTTCCAATACATGGATTCGAGGAAGATGTCTACGCCATGGAAATAGTCATGGAAGGGGCCATCCCCGAAGTCTTTTTCGGAACGGAAAGCCGTCATTTTCCTAGTCTTATTGTCATATCGGAATCCAATGTCGTTGTGATAAAGAGAATCCATCTCAAGGCCAGTGACCGAGTCAGCTAAATAAACGCGCAAGGCAACATTATCCGAAACCAACAATTCGTCCATCGACATCAGAAAACGTTGGGCTTGCACCCTCATGACTTCCCGACCCTCCTGACGGAAATGAAAAACTGCCTTTTTGTTGACACCGCCAAACACATCCACCTGGTTGCCCATCATGCCAATACCGCCCTCAAAGTCGATATTACGCATTAAGTTAGATATGGCAAAATCAGAACGGTAGGATTTCACACGCGGGAACATTGACTTCTCGTTGGGTGCATTCACCAACACCTTATCCTCATAACGACACAAAATGTCCTGGTTGAAGTGACGGCGTTCGTGAAAAACGACTGAGTCAATGGCATATTCGGAGCGACTGAGATCGAGCTCATAGAAATCAGGCAGGGTGACATACACAATCTCGGGCGATATGTCGAAACGCGACCAATCCGCCCGTCCCCCCATGCCTTCCCAACGGTTGTCATCAAGATAATACACGCCCTTGGTGTTCTTGAGCAGCGATTCATCCTTTTGCGATACCAAAGCCAAGGTCCCATCGATGGACAGCTCAAACTTTTCCTTCGACGGAAAACTCCACAAGGCTTCTCGAAGGGTCCATTTGGAGTTGCCTTTGGCCGACAAGACCTTGTCGACAAAGATGTCACGGCAAGAGGCAAGGTATTTATCCACACCGTTCAACGACTTCTGCGTCTTGGCATCGGTGTAGCAGAGCCAGTTATTCACGTCCTTGTGGGTAAATCCAGCAGTTGGAATCGTCTGAACAACCTCAACGAAATTAAAGATGTTAGCGTATATTTTTCCGCCCGATCGGGCATGCAAGAGCTCGCAAAGACGCATAATCATTTCGGCCTCCTGATTGTCGTAGTAGCTGTCCCAAGACCCTTTGAACGACTGCATTATGGCAGCAGCCTCATCACGGTCCTTTTTCACGGTAGAGGAGTTCAGATATGATGAAAGCTTGTCATAGAAAGCGTCTTTTTCGGTTGGGAAAAACGTCTGCGCAAACGACGGGACAAAGCTCACGAAAAGTGCAAAAACGACAATCAGGATTCCTTTCTTCATCAAATTATCAATTGTAAATTCTAAATTATCAATTACTTAACAAACTCTGCAGCCACCCAGTTATTGCGACTCAGGTGACGACAATAATGCAAGCCGAGACGGTCCGCTTCTGCCTTAATGCTTTCCAAATCCTCAGTGTAGAAACCGCTGAAGAAGATATGGGCATCGGGGCGCATGGCGTCGACATAATGGTGCATGTCGCGCAACAGAATATTGCGGTTGATGTTAGCCAACACCACATCATATTGACCTTGAATGGCCAAGGCATCGCCTAGCACAACTTCGATGTCAGAGATGCCATTCAACTCACAGTTGGTAAAGGCGTTGCGATAGGCCCATTCATCATTGTCGATAGCTACTGTTCGAGCAGCACCCAGTTTTTTGGCCAAGATGGCCAAAACAGCAGTACCGCTGCCCATGTCGAGAACTTCTTTGCCTTGGAAATCCGTCTCCAGCATGAGTTGGATGATTTGTGCCGTCGTCTCATGGTTGGCAGTGCCAAACGACATCTTGGGCTCGATGACAAGATCGAATTCAAAGCTTGGGTCAGGCTCGTGGAAAGGTGCGCGCACACGGCAGCGTTCGTTCACCACCACGGGCTGATAAGAGGCCTCCCAAAGCTCGTTCCAGTCCTTGTCGGGCATCTCCTCCACGTTCAGCAGACGGATGTCAGTGAATGACGGCTCCAGCAAGAGGCTCTCCACAGCCATATCATCACGGTAGTCCTCCGAGCAATAGGCCTTCAGGCATCGATCCTCGTCCATAAACGAGTCAAAACCTATTTCGGCCAGCATCGTCACCAGCATATCGTGCTGAATGTCGGATGAAGGTGCAGTGAAACTATATTCAATTGTTTTCATTTTCTTTCTTTCAAACAAAACTTTCAAAACCTCCTTTAGTGTCGTGGCACCCAACCAGAATGCCGCCGGAAAGCTGTCAGTTGGCGCTTTCCGAATCTTCCCAAAAATGTTTTATCGGTTTGGTCGGTTTTGTGATACTACTCTTCGCCGATGTGTGAAGCTTGGTCGCAGATGGAGACGAAGTCCTCGGCTTTCAGCGAGGCGCCACCGATGAGTCCGCCATCGACATCGGGTTGAGAGAACAACTCGGTGGCGTTCTTGGCATTGCAGCTGCCGCCATAAAGGATACGGATATCGTCGGCTGTGGCTTCGTCGTAGTGTTCCTTAATCAGCGAACGGATGTAGGCATGCATCTCTTGTGCCTGCTCGGGTGTGGCAGTCTTTCCTGTACCGATGGCCCAAACGGGTTCGTAGGCGATTATGGCATCGTAGATGGCATCGCCGTCCAAGTGGAACAGGCCTTTCTCCAGTTGTTCCTTGACGACTTCGAAATGACGGCCCGCCTCGCGCTCTTCGAGCACCTCGCCAACACAATAGATGGGCGACATATTGTTCTCAATCAGGCGGTTGATCTTCTCGGAAAGGACTTCGTTGGTCTCACCAAAGTATTTTCTTCTCTCGCTGTGACCCACGATGCAATAGTCCACATCGATGGATTTCAGCATCTTGGCCGACACCTCGCCAGTGTAGGCGCCCTTGTCGTAGGCGCTGCAGTTTTGTGCGCCCACGTTGAAACGCTGTTCGTCGAACTCAAAGTCGGTCAGCAGTTCAAGATAAGGGAATGGCGGGCAGATGATGACTTCACAATTCAGGTCATCCATCTCGTCAAGACGGTCAAGGATGTCATCGACCAAGGTTTGTGCCTCATCGAAAGTGAGGTTCATTTTCCAGTTTCCGGCTACGATTTTGCTTCTCATAACTATTTCGATTTAAAGATTTAAAATTCAAAAATTCAAAACTCAAGATATGGACGCGAGACTTCATGATGTTGGGCACGAAAGTCCCGTCTATTAAAGTGCCAAAATTACGAATTTTTCGATTACTAACTGATTTTTTCTACCTTTGCAAAACAAATCACAAATAGTTGTCAACATGAAGAAGGCTTTTCTCTTTGTTTTTCTGGTTTTTGCAAGCATGCTGTGCTTCGCCCAAGACGAACTCCCTACGGTTATCCCTGATCGTCCAGGCTATACTTGGGGCACTGATGTGACACCACACCAAAAACTCATTTGGGACCATGGCTTCGGCTATGAAAATACACCTGAAGATGGCAGCACTTTTACACTATGCAGCAGCCTACTCCGTTATGGTCTTTTCGAAAACATGGAACTGCGTGTGGGCACTGACTTCATGATGTATAATGACGGCGACGCCATGGAGCCCACATTCGGTATCAGCCCACTTGTCATCGGGACAAAGCTGAAAGTCTACGAAGGCTCTGGCATTCTGCCTTCCATTGGTCTGCTGGCCGAAGTA
The DNA here is from genome assembly GCA_902767725.1 of uncultured Bacteroidia bacterium. Classification (GTDB taxonomy): domain Bacteria; phylum Bacteroidota; class Bacteroidia; order Bacteroidales; family F082; genus Limimorpha. The sequence goes on from CACXIM010000054.1 coordinate 24,728, forward strand.
CAATCCTCGCACGTAGGCTCGAAAGACCTGCTTCCCTCCCACCTTGCCCCATCGATGTATCTGGTTTTTGAGAATCCCGTGACCGACTGGTTCGGAATATGCTATAATGTTGGTGAACAATGGAATGGGGAAACAGCCAAGCCCACCACTTTTTTAGGGTTGTGCCTCTATTTCAGTTTCAACGACCAATTTGGCGCTTTTGTGGATTCCTACAACTATTTGAATTCGGAGGAAGGCAACCAATACATGAGCGAGATTGGCTTCACATGGCTCGTGTCGCGCCGCGTACAGCTCGACATTGAAGGCGACTTCGACCTGCAAAACCTCGGCAAGTATTACGCCATAGGCTGTGGCGTATCCTGGATGATCAACTAGTCCTATTTCACCCGAATTTTCCTTCCGGGCCAAAGCTTGACGGTCTTCTTGAAGTTGTTGAGTTTGCATAGGATGGAGACCGTGGTATAGTTTTCCACCGCGATCTCAGCCAAGCTCTCACCGCGTTTCACCACATGGTATTTTTTCTTGTCACGAAGCGGAGGATATACCGCTTCCACCACATTGACGACAAAGCCCCCATCCATATCGTTGAAAGCATCATCAATCAGTTCCGACGACATGGAGTATGACCTGTTGACGGGGCGACCCTTGTCGAGCAGCGAATGTGAAAACAGCCATTCGTAGGTTTGTCGTAGGTAAAAGACGCGGGCTAATCGGCCATGATTCTCACCTTTCAAACGGTCATAGATGAGTCGTGTGGTGTCACCGCACGATCGCATGGAGTCAACCACTCGGTCGGAGCATGAAACTGGTGTCAATTCGTCGGCTGTGCCATGGATAATCCACAGCGGCAACGTAGTCAGACCACAAATGTCGTTGTGCGGCAACCCGCCACACATGGCCATGGCAGCTGCTATCTTGTGGGGATATTTCGACGCCACATTCAAAGTGCCCCAACCACCCATGCTCATGCCCAGCACATAGAAGCGATTGGTGTCCACCTTGTAATGGTTGTCAAGCCAGCTATATAGATTCATGACTTTTTCGGGATCCCAAGGCTCCTCAGGTGTCTGTGGCGCAGCCACAATCGCGTCGATGCGACGACCACGAAACAAGGCATCGATGCAGCCATAACGCAACACCATCTCCAAAGAGTCGCCGCTCAAGCTCTTTCCATGAAGGAACATCACCAACGGCAATTCTTCAGCTTTCTCGTAATTGTCGGGCAAATAGAGCCAGAAGTCGTAGCCGTCCTCGATGAAACCGCGACATGCCATCAGCTGAGCCTTTGAGGTCAGAGACAGCGTGAACAGCATCAGTATGAGGAACAGCAGCTTCTTCATGGTTGGTCTCAATTAGGTTTGATTGGCAAAAACCGCTTTGCAGCGACAGACCTCAACGGACTTGTCGTCGTTAGGTCCCTTCTTTACCAATCTTATACAATATTCATTTTCAGCCGTTTGTTCTCGAAAGCAACTAAGTCGATCCCCTTGATGGGCCTCTGCCACGTAGGCTATCTCAAAGCGCCTCAGCCGATGTTCGCGATACCATGCAATGTCCCAAAGATCAAGCACATGCTCGATGTATTTCACCGAGTTGACGTGTCCATTGATATCGATGTCGTTGTAATTCACCTCAATAGTGCGCACCAATACGTCGTTTCCCGACATCTTGACGCGACCGCCTTTCTCGATGGGGCAAGGCTTGTCGTCCACAATCCAGTCGTTGATGGCACCATTGTCAATGGAATAGATATCGGTGGGTTGGCGCGTCTCCGTATCAATCATCGCCCAAATGGAGCGGCCGTAACCATAAACCTTTCCTTTGCCGTCCGACACGCAGAAGTTACGGCTGGTGAAGAACTTCATGGCACTCTCCACCCAGGTTTCTATCGTAAAACGCTCGTACTGCGCAGGCATCTCTTCCATTTCGATGGCCAGGCGCGACAGCACCCACGAGCGCTGAATGGTCATCAGGTATTTCATGCCGAAGCCACGGTCTGTAGAATGGAAATCGGCGGCATTAAGCATTTGGTTGCCCATATGGCCCAGGAACATCCTTCCCGAGAAATCGCAGTGAAAGGGCTCTGCAATGAATTCGTATGTGCCTATTTTATTCAAAATCAAATATTTAATATTCAAAATTCAATTCCGCATTCCTAATTAATCCTCACTCTCGGGTCAATAATTCCATAAATGATGTCTACCACGATATTCACGATAATCAGCATGACCGCAATCAGAAGCACCGCGCCCATGATGACGGGGAAATCGTATTTGTCCAAGGCATCGACCACCACCACACCGATACCTTTCCAGTCGAAGACGTATTCCACGAAAACCGCGCCAGCCAACAATGAGGCAAACCAGCCCGACACCGCGGTCACCACGGGATTCAAGGCATTGCGCAAGGCATGGACGCAGATGACACGCCAAGGCTTCAAACCCTTGGCACGAGCAGTGCGCACATAGTCCATCGACATGGCTTCAAGCAAGGAAGTACGCGTCAGCTCTGTCACCACGGCCAAAGGGCGCATGCCCAATGTCAAGGCGGGAAGGATGAGGTTGCGCAAACTGAGGAACTCTCCCCTGCCGTATTCATCAACGGTGTAGAGGCTGCCCGTCATGCTCAAGCCCGTATAGTGTTCGAGCAGGAAGCCAAACACCCATGCCATGAGAATGGCGGCAAAGAACGAGGGCAACGACATGCCTATGGTGGTGACGAACAAGGTCAACTTATTAATGAATTTTGTGTTGATGACCGCTGCCAAAATGCCGATAATCAAGCCCAAGACCATGGCAATAGAGATAGACACTGCCGCCAACAGCAAGGTGTTAGGAAAAGCCTCTCCCAAAATATCGGAGACCTTGCGTTTGCTTTGGTACGACATGCGCAGATAAGGTCCTTTCAGCACGATAGCAGTCGCTCCAATGGTGGCAAGTTTGGCATAGTGTCCGATTTTGTCAAGCTTTTGCGTTCCTTTGGAGACATTGTAGAACGAAATAGGAACCAAATCATTGAGATAGTCGACATATTGTTTGCCAAGGCTTTGGTTCATGCCGAGTTCCTCGCGGATGGCATTCACCGACTCTTGGTCGGCACGTTGACCGAGCATCATCTGGGCAGGGTCGCCGGGAAGGATGTTGAACAGGAAAAACACCAGCGTTGCGACGCCCCAAAGCACCGCTATACCGTACAGCAACTTCCTTATAATGTAGGCTCCCATAATGTCACAAAACAATCAAAACCCGCAAAACCTTAAAGCAAGGTGTGGCGGCACCCAACTGGGTTGCCGCCCGAAAGCCTGCCGGTTGGCGGCTTTCGTAACTTCTACTTATGTTTTGTTTGTTTTGCAAGTTTTGTGATTAATTAAACAACTTCTCCAACTTCTCCCCTTGAGGGAAGTCCACTGAGCTCCACTTGTCCTTCACCAAGCCATTGTCGAGCCAGATGAGTCCAGGATTGCTACGTACTATCGGCTTGATTTCCAGCTCGTCGGCGTAATACACTTCATAAAGGAAACTGTACTTCTCGCGCAGTTGTTCCACATATTCCGGCTCATTGGCAACCGTCCAAATCACAATAAAGCCATGTTTCTCAGCGGCTTCCGTAATCACTCGAACCTTCTCCCATTCTTTCTCGGTCACCTTGGTCAAGTCGTGCGAGGTGAACATCAGCAGGTTGTCGGTGGTCAGGATGGATTCCGTGATGTCGTTGCCGGCTTCATCCAAGGCGGAGAAACCGAGGAAATTGGCGCCACCTTCCGTCCTTTGGTCGACAAACTCCCATTGCGACATCCACACCGAGTCGTTCCATGGATAGTTGGGCGAGATGTATTCCTTGGTCTCACCAGTGGCTTTGTTTCTATAAATCAAATAAATCTTGGTCTCTTCAGTGGGTTCAGCTTTCATCTGTTTGCCCACCTTCCAATTCATGAAATCAATGACTGGCAAATGACGGTAGTTGTATATTTCGAAACCCAAAAACAGCCCTGCAAAAAGGAATCCAACGAAGAGTTGCACTGCAATTCCTATCGGGTTCCTCAATTGCTTGTTGTTCAGAATCAGAGGCACCAACACTGCGTCAATGACCAGATTCTTATAGAACGTTTGCCAGTTACTCATCTTGATGGCCGTACCAAAACAGCCACAGTCGGGCACCAGGTCATACAAAGCGTCGAAGAGCGTAGTGATGGTAAAAAACAGCATCAGCAATGTTGCACCCAAAACTGCAAGTCGTGGTAGTATCTTGGTCATCAAGCAAATGCCGACCAGGAACTCTGCCAAGATCATGCCGAAAGCTAACACCAAGGCAAAGTCATTAAGCCAAGTCATGCCGTAGACCGAAAGATAGTCCAGCATTTTGTATTTCGTCCCCAAGGGGTCAACACCCTTGGTGAAACTGCTGAAGATGAACAAGGCACCTACAAGCAGACGGCAAATGGTTAAAGCAGTTTTGTTGTATTTCTTGCCGTAGATGAATGCAATGACAAGGTTAATCAGCAGGATAGCGAGAAACCACAAATGGTAAGCAGGCAGATAATAGATGGCCACCGCAGAGGCCAAAGCCAAAACAATACTGATCCAGGGCAGAATAGCTTTTCGTTTCTTCATAGTGGAGTTTAGTTAGGCGACTGCTCACCCATCAAGATGAGGGCGAACACCGCATAGTTAATCATATCGTAATAATTGGCATCAAGTCCTTCAGATACAAGCGTTTTGCCACCGTGGTCCTCAATGCTCTTGGTGCGCAGCACCTTACTCATGATGAGGTCAGTGATGGAGCTGACACGCATGTCGCGCCAAGCCTCGTCGTAGTCGTGGTTTTTGCGCATCATCAGCTCGTAGGCATCTGTGGTGACCTTATCATATAAGGCCGTCGCTTCTTCTGTGCTCAAGTCAGGCTGGTCGACAACACCGAGCTGGAGCTGTATGATACCCATCGCCGCATAGTTGACGATGCCGATGAACTCAGGCTCGATACCTTCGTCCACAAGTTGCTCGGTCGTTGTTTGCAAGGTTCTGATTCTCTTTACCTTGATAAAAATTTGATCGGTTATGGAAGGCGTTCTCAAAATGCGCCAAGCCGGACCATAGTCCTTCATCTTGTCCACAAACAACTTGCGGCATTGCGCCAAAACGCTATGAAATTGGGCTTTTGTATCTTTCGTTTGCATGAAAAATGTATTTTTGCAAAAATAAAACTTTTTTCAATGCTGCAACTCAATTCATTGCGAGCGGATGCTTGCTGACGGTGCAGACTTTATTGATATTGGTGGCTGCTCCACTCGTCCCAACAATGCCATCGCCACAGAACAAGAGGAGACGGAACGCGTCATCCCCATCCTGAAAGCCGTCAAGACGTCCTTCCCTAATGCCTTGATTTCCATCGACACTTTCCGCAAAAACGTGGCTGAGGCATGCATGGCAGAAGGTGTCCACCTCATCAACGACATCTCAGGCGGACTTTTCGATAAAGAAATGCTGCCATTCATCGGCAAAAACCATATCCCCTACGTGATGATGCACTGTGTGGGAACGCCAGAGACCATGCACCAGTATGCTCTCGGTGGCGACATCCACCAAACCGTATTGGAGTTTTTCAGGCAGCAATGTGAAGTTTTGGCAGCATACGGCGAGCAGCAAATCATCCTTGATCCAGGCATCGGTTTTGGAAAGAGCCTTGAAGCCAACTATCAGTTGCTCAACAATTTGAATAGATACCGCTACAATAGTTTCCCAATCCTCATCGGCATTTCGAGGAAGTCGCTGATCAACAAGGTACTGCATACCACCCCCGACACTGCCGAGAACGGGACTACGGTCCTAAACACCATCGCCTTGCTCAATGGGGCTGACATCCTGCGCGTCCATGATGTGAAAAATGCGCGCGAGGCCATCGAATTGGTCGGTACTTTTTGTAATTTTGCACAAAATTTGGAATCATGATTGACCTCTTCATACAAGTCCGCGTCTTCGATATCATCGACATCATCTTGGTGGCCGCCTTGTTCTTCGGGCTTTACCGCTTGCTGAAAGGCACCTCGGCCATGAGCATCTTCATCGGTATCGTGGCGCTTTTCCTCATCTGGCAGCTGGTCAAATTCCTGCAAATGGAGATGCTCACCGCCATACTTGGGGCTTTCGTTAGCGTAGGCTTCATAGCGCTCATCATCATTTTTCAACCCGAGATACGCCGATTCTTGTTCACCATCGGTGCTCAAGCCCAAGAAGGCAAGCTCACCCGAAAGTTCAAATTCCTGAAAGTCAGGAGCAACGTGGATTTGGATATTGATGCACTCACCAAGGCTTGCATCAACATGTCGAACATCAAGCAAGGCGCACTTATCCTATTGACGCGCAAGAACAACCTGGACGACATCGTCTCGACAGGCGTGGTGGTCAATGCCGACATCAGCAGCCCATTGATTGAGAACATCTTCTTCAAGAACAGCCCTTTGCACGACGGAGCCATGGTCATCCGTCACAACCGCATCACGGCCGCCCGTTGCATCCTTCCCGTGACGCAAAAGACCAACATCCCTGGACACTACGGTTTGCGCCATCGTGCCGCCATCGGTGTGACCGAGGTCAACGACTGTATCGCGTTGGTCGTTTCCGAAGAAACCGGCAACATCAGCATGGTCACAGGCGGAGAAATCCAAACTGTAAAAGCATCAGAATTAAAGGAAACGATTGAGAAAGAGATGAAAGTATAAGAAACAAATCTTTCGTAAATCCAAAGCTAACCAATTCATCTACTACGACTTACGGCTTGTTCTAATCGAACTCGCCTTCAAGCGACGAAGTCGCTTTGCGACACACCGACAAGGTGAGGTCGCTAAAGGAATTACAATTATGGAAGATTTTTGGAAGATTTGTTTCCTTTTCAATTACTCATTGATTTCAACGAACCCGTCATCCTCCTCTGCATAGCGCAATTGCTTCTTATACGGGTCGTAGCGCAGCATGATCTGATAACCATAATTCATTTTCTGCAGCTCCTTACCTACATAACTATTCATCATGTAGTCGTAAGTATAGCCCGCATAAAGCTTACCAAGGTATACAGCATAATTATAGACATCCTTAAGTTCAAGAGTGTCAATAGTATAATTATACTCAATCTGATTTTCCCACAAATTGAAATTCGATTTGGAATCGAAGCCATCCATGAGGTTATGCTCGCAGAAAAGGACAGGTTTCCAGTCGCCGTCGTTCACCTCGAACCATGAGGCCACGTTGACCGTGTTCAGCTGGTGCTTGTAGCTGTATTCGTCCATGTCGCTGAAGAGATAGTCCTCATATTCCGTAATGCGACCCGAGATTTCCGTCCGTGAGAGCACTACCAGCCAATGCGTGGAGTCAACTGGAACCTTGTCGATGTCTTCCGGTACATAAACATTGACGCCATAATCACCCAAGCTTTGGGCGTAGGCGTTATACATCACGTCAAGGAACAAATCTTGGTTGAAATTGTTCAAGACCTCAGTTTGTTTGCCAAGTTGGGAGTTATACTCCACCTTCACATCCGCCTTTTCGGGGAAATAAACGGCAGCATCGATATTCGGACGCTCAGCCATGTATTTCTTAGCCAGTTTTTTTTCGGTCTGGCAACTTGTCAGCAGCAATGCAAACAGCAAACCTAAGAATACGACACGGGACTTCGGGAAACTGAACATGGGATTACACCTCGTTGTTTCGAGTCTCGCCTCACTTAGCCTCACGTTTCTATTACTTATTAGTTGTTTCATCATTTAACTCATTAAACAAATCCATCTGAACACCGTCGCCTTGAGGCTTCACAATTTCCATGGGCACATCGTCAGGATTGACAACAATCTTTTCTTCATCTTGTGGCTCGTCGGGATCCGCAGGTTCCTCGGGCATATCGGGGCCTTCAGGCATTTCTTCGCTTGGCTCGGGTTGGAATGGCTCCAAGAACTGCCAGCTATCGATCTCCCTGGTAGAGAGGCGCTTACCCTTGGCTTTATAGCTCTTGATGCCAATGAACTCCTCCACGTTGATTTCGTCGTCGGGGAAGCTGTTGCCCGCATCGCTGACCTTGTAGCTCAGCAGTAAGCGTGGCAGGTCATCGGTACTCATACCCAAATACTTCGCCTCGGGATGTTCGCCGATGAAGGAGGCACGAGTGTTCAACTTGGTCTCGGCCTCGATGCAGAAACGTTTCAAGTAGTGCTTCTGCGTCTCGCCTTCGATGTAAATGACGGAGAAAATTTCCTCCGGGTCAAACTTACGGATGTCCACCATGTCGTCATCGAAGTGGGTGTTGAGGTCGAAGCCCGAGATTTTAAAATCGCCGTTGGCAAAGATTTGCAGGATCTTGTCTTCGCCCTCAAAGGCACCAAGGTATTGTCCGCGTTTGTCAACATTCAGTCGACGCACCGTATCATCAAACCAGATGTCGCGGGCGTTGAGTGTGGATACACCTTCCCCACCCTTCTTGATTTCCTTGACCTCATATTTGGTAAGCAGGTTGCCGCGTGTATCACGACCCTTCACAGCAAGGTCGGCAAACTGGTAGTCCACTGTTTTCTGTTTCTTGTTGAACAGCACTAAGGTCACTTTGATGACTTCGGCCTCGCCGTTGGGATTCGACGAGAAATAACGCACCTTCGAACCAGGCTTGCCCTGCGTAAGATCGTATTCCTTGTCGCGGGTTACGCCTTTCACCGCAAAGCGCTTCACATAATGCGGCGCACCACTCTTGCCGTCGCGGTAGACCACATTGTAAGTCGTGCGGTCGTCGTTCTTGTGGAACACGTCGACATGGATCACTTTCTGCCCCACAAAGAGTTTCGGCTGCAGCTTGACCACGGCATATTTGCCATCCTCGTGGAAAACGATGATGTCGTCCATGTCGGAGCAGTCGCACACGTATTCGTAAGCCTCTTTGTTTTTCTCACGTTTAAGACCCTCGCCTGTGCAGACGAAGCCCTCGTCACGGTTGACATACAGTTTCTCGTTGTTGGCAGCCACGGCCACGGCCGAGATATTATCGAAGTTACGGATTTCGGTCTTGCGCTCACGGCCTTCGCCATATTTCTCCTTGATGTGCAGGAAATAGTCGATGGTGTAGTCCACGATATGGTCGAGGTTGTACTTGGCCTCTTCCATCTTTTTCTCGATGTCGGCCAACTGCTCGTCAGCTTTCTTGATATCGAACTTGGAGATTTTTCGGACTGGCTTCTCGCAGAGTTTCTCTACATCCTCGCGCGTGATCTCACGTTTCAGCAGCTTGCGGTACTTGTCGAAACGGCGCTCGATGCCTGTGAGTTGGTCGTCCCAAGTCTCATAGTTCTTGTTTTCCAACTCTTTATATATGCCTTTCTCGAAGAAAATCTTCTCCAACGAGATCCAATGCCAACTGTTTTCCAGCTCCTCGATGAGAATACGTAGCTCCCAACTGAGCAGTTCCATGGTGCGGTCGGTGCTGAGCTTCAGTATCTCACTCACACCCATAAACGCAGGGTGGTCGTTGACAATGACGCAAGCATTGGGCGAGATGGAAACCTCGCAGTCGGTGAAGGCGTAAAGTGCGTCGATGGTTTGGTCGGGCGAGACACCAGGATTCAAGTAGATGACGATTTCGCACTGCTCAGCGGTATTGTCGTCGATCTTCTTAATTTTTATCTTGCCCTTGTCGTTGCATTTTACGATGCTCTCAATGACGCTGCCTGTGGTGGTTCCGTAGGGTATCTCGCTGATGACCAACGTCTTCTTGTCTTGTTGGCTGATGCGGGCACGAATGCGCACCTTGCCGCCACGAAGGCCATCGTTGTAGTTGGTCACGTCCATCAAGCCACCTGTCGGGAAGTCGGGATAGAGCGTGAACGGCTCATCGCGCAGGTATGCGATGGAGGCGTCGATAAGCTCATTGAAGTTATGAGGAAGGAACTTGGAGGCCAAGCCCACGGCGATGCCTTCGGTGCCTTGTGCCAGCAGCAGCGGGAATTTCACCGGAAGCGAAACGGGCTCGGCGTTTCGGTTGTCATAGGAACGTGTCCAGTCGGTGGTCTTATGGTTGAAGACGACTTCCTTGGCGAACTTGGAGAGACGCGCCTCAATGTAACGCGGGGCGGCGGCATCGTCACCTGTGAGGATGTTGCCGAAGTTACCTTGAGTGTCGATGAGCAAGTCTTTCTGAGCCAACTGCACAAGTGCGTCACCGATGGAGGCGTCGCCGTGCGGGTGGTATTTCATCGTATTACCCACGATGTTGGCTACCTTGTTGAAACGGCCATCATCGAGTTCGTCCATCGAGTGCAGGATGCGGCGTTGTACAGGCTTCAGGCCGTCCTCGATGGCGGGCACGGCACGTTCCAAGATGACATACGAGGCATAATCGAGAAACCAGTTCTCGAACATCCCTTTCAACGGTATGACATGGTATTCATCCTCCTGAGCCTGAGCGTCTTCCACACCTTCCAAAGTCTCGTCCATCGGCTGCTCGTCCAATGCTTCGTTTTCCAATTCAGTCTTGTCTTCGATATCCATTGCGGGGTTGTTCTAAAGTTGCAAAGATAGGAAATTTTTCGATTGCCACGAAGGCTTTAATAATCAAAATCAACCGTGAAAGGTTGATGGTTTTCTGCTTGGATTGCATACATCACCAACTTGATTTCTTGCTTTGGAGATGTGTCATGGAACAATTGGCTCAAACCAATACGAGCGACTTCCCTTTCATAAGGCTGGTAAAACACTATGTCATCACCAACTCGTTTAATGTGTATGAAGGCTTGGTGCTTTGAAGGAAATCCCAAGAAAACTGAACAAATGGGATAATCCTTACCATTGACGACAAATCTATATACGACATACTCGGTGGCACGGCTGTACTTGAACACAACGGCATCTGCATGGTTTTCTCCATCCGCCCAAACGCATACTCCCGCCTCATCTCCAACATGCATATTATGAGGTGTAACCCGAAAACTAACATCCAGTTTATCAAGATTCTGCTCGACAATTATATGACTTGGGAAAAGCAGGGTGTCATTTTCATCAAGGACGCCACTCGTCAAAGTTTGATGATGTTGGAATGTGTTTGTAGTCGTTTTGGATGATGAAGCACATGAACAAACCAGTATGGCCACAACTAACAATGGCAAAAGAGTTAAAGCCTTTCTCCACATTATGATTTCCCGTTGATCCATAAGTTTGAGTTGTTAATAAGTGCAAAAATATAAAAAACTCCATAAAGTTGCTTTTCTTTGCAGCAGAAATCATCACTTCCAAAACCTCAACACGGCAATTTCACCGAGTAACGCAAGCAGAGCTATCAGTGCGAATAATTTCCACTGAGAGGACTGGTGCGCCATGGCCTCCACAAGGTCGGCAGTGGCGAAGTCGGAGGTATCGAAAACAGCAGCCACGTTGAAGCCAGCCTTCTTGAATTGCGGCTCAATATCGTCACGCTCGGCAAAGGCCATCTTCGACTCGACACGGCTCTCATTCCAAGCCGTCACACGGTTCAAAGTGTCGTTCACGAGCAGGTTGTAAAAACCTGAAGCCGGCAGGTTGTCGTTCAGATAGAGATACACCTTTCCGTTGCGCACCTCGGAAGCAGGCATCAGCTCAAAGCTGCGGTCTTCGTTAGCGAAAAGGATTTGACGGTCACCCTCAAGATTCATGTCGTTCAACACCAACATCTTGTCCGTCCCTATGGTATAAGACAGACGTCCCATCTTGCCGCCCATGAAGGCCGCCTTGACCATTGTGGGGACGAAGAGGGCGTTATCTGCAAAGTCGCTCCACTTGGGGCTTAGTGCCGTGGCCATCACGAAGACCTGCCCCTTCCCCACTGCCTCAGACAGCAGCAACGGGTCGCTGTTTTTCAATGTCAGCAAGGTTGTTGGGACACCATTGGAGCGCAGCCTCAGATGACGTTTCACCTTGGGCAGGTCAGGGTGTTGGGGCATATCGAGGATAATGTCATTGAAAAAGGCATGATGCATGGCCAAGTCCTCCACTGCCGTGGTGTTGGTATCGGCTTCCATCAAGGTAAGGCCAAGCTTCCTATACATAAAGCCATTGCTCTTTGGGTCGTCAATAGAGGGAAACACCATCAGGCTGGCACCTTCTGAAACGGCATCCAACAAGGTCTGCTGCAAGGTCTCGTTCAGCTTCGCTGTCTCGTTGACGATGAGCAGCTGTGACTGGGCTATCGTAGCCAAATCGAAGCGTGAGGGCTCCATCAAAGTGTATTTGAATTGCTCGTCATCTTCGAAAATCATGGCACAATTGCTCTTTTCCGTACCCAACTCCACCACCGAGAGACTCGGCTTCACACTCAAGACGAAGTTGTAGCTATCATCAAAGGTGATGGGATGGTCCATCAAGGAGACGCTGCATTTCTGCTCGCCGTTGTGTTCCACCACAAACTGCATCGTGAGCTCTGCCGTACCGTTTTTCTCCAAATCGATCGTCGTCGAAGCTGCCATATTGCCGTTCATCGTGAAGTTGACGGGCAAGCCTTTCACCTCCTTGTCGCCTTGGTTGACGACGCGCACCATCAAATCGTTGGTCAAGCCAGATTGTACGATAGGCGACGCCAGCCACACCGAGTCGATGTAAAGGTTGGTCTTGAACTCGGGCACCATCGGGACGACGACCACCTGCATGGATGTGTCGGCCTTGGCTGCCGACAAATCATAGGTATTGGTCTGGAAATCGGAATACACGAACAAGGTAGAAGTCTCAAACCCATGCTGTTTGCCCAGCATCTCGAAACGGTCGATGACCTCACCCATTGGTGCAGGTGCGCCATCAGGATTCATGCGGTCGAGCTGGTCGAGCATTTCCTCTTGGTTCATCGGGTATTCGTTTTGGATCTCGAAGCTGTTGGTCATCAGCAGGTAACGGTTAGAAGGGTTGAGTTTGTGCACCAAATCCCGAGCCGACTGCCGCGCATCCTCAATCATAGTAGTACGTTGCGACTGTCCCTTCATGCTCATCGAGTTGTCGATGTAGATGCCAATGAGATTATTCTCCGCATTGACATTCAATTGTTTCTCAGGATAATACGGAAAGGCAAAAGCCAACACCAAAGTCGCAATAAACAGGCAGCGCAATAGCAAAGTAACGAGATATTTCAGCTTTCGAGTCTTGGCGTTCTCCTGTTGGATGGTTCGCAGCACAGCCGTATTGCTGAAATACACCAACTTATGCCGCCTGAAGTTGAACAGGTGGATGAGGATGGGGATCAGCAAGGCAAGCAAGCCCCAAAGCATATTGGGATAAAGGAAACGCATGACCAAAAAAGTGGCTGCAAAGATACAAAATCTTTATCAGTATCCGAACAAATGGCCGCGGTTGTTACGACGGCGACGGTCATTGGAAAAGGTAGCACACGCATCTTTCAGTCTTGGTTTCAGCGGTATGGCAATTCCCAAACTGACCTCCAAACCTTGTGGCAAACGATAGCCCGTTATGTGATAAGCATTTACGTTGACAGCTTCAGCCGTTCCTTCCTTCTCGTATGCTGAATAGCTGTCGAGAAATCCCTGATGGAAGGTCACATTGAGTTTCAACAAAAGATCTTGATAACCGATGGAAACATTACTCCTTACACCCACCCCAGCAAAGGCTCCCGCATGAATCATTGACATGTTGGCGCTGTCGACAGCCAAGGTCTCGTCAAGCGCAATGGGATCAGTCCTATCCAAATGGATCTCACCAGCCAGACACATTCCAGCTTCTGCACCCACTGTCACAAAAGGTTGGAAATAGGGTTTCACCTTCCAAACCACCTCCAAAGGAAGCCGTAAATCCACATTGTGCGTCATAATCGAGTAATGCACCTCCGCTCCCGAAGGCTGATGCACGTAGTTCATGTCTGTGCCACGTTGCACATACGCTACCTCGGGCGAAAAAACAAGTGCCTCATTGAGGGGGATATCCAAAAACAAGCCGCCCATCGGTGTAAAGACAAAAGACTGCGGCAACTGCATCAACGCAGGATTGTTGAAATATAGCATCCTAGGCATATTCACACCGCCTTTAATGCCCAAGGCAAGTGTCCTATCCATCGGCCTGCTTTGCTCCATTTGGGCAAAAACGCCTGTTTGACAAGCCAAAAATAATCCTATGATTAAAAAAAACCTCTTCATTTCTTCTCTTTCTTTTATTGCCAAGGCCATTCGCATCGGGCTGCCAAGCCATCGTTGTCCTTGTAAATGTAATAGGAGCCTCGCGAAGGTGCATTACCCTGCCCTTCTCCATCGACCTTCTTCACAATAAAGGCCATGGTGAAATCAACAATTCCTTCGTCACGTATCTTACCGCCAATCATCACACCACGCTCCATCCGATAGTTCATGCCCTCAACCACTTTGTTTTCCAAACAATAAACCGTAAAGCCTGTCTCGTTTCCCATAACGAATACGGTATCTGTTTTCTGCTCATCGCCGTCATACAAATCCATCACAGCGATGCCATTATGCTGCTCGCTGAAACGCACATAAGCATTAGGATAACAGCTAGGCGTTGGTAGATGCTGGTTGTTGCTCACCAACATGTTTGATTCAACGACATACGAGCCTTCTATCTTTGGGGGAATGGGGCCTTCGGGAATGTCACCGAAAACCGTTATAAACTTCTCCTGTATCGAATCGGGAATCACCGAAAGGAGGCTGTCAATATAGTACTCCGTTCCAACGAGCGCAATGGTTTTCCCGTTGTTCTCTTTGACGCAGGAGTTCATGATTATGACACTTGCCAACAAAAGGCAAAAGACAAATATGTTTCCTCTGTTTTTCATTTTCAAAACAAACCTTATTCAATTACCACCTTTTTGGCAAGAATCCCCTCTTTTCCATTGACCACGAAGAAATACATGCCCTTGCGACCGTTGAGGTTGTACTCTAAGACCTTGTGTTCCGAATCATTATAGGTTTCAAAGCTGTCGACCAAATTACCCGTCACATCATACACCTTGACACTTGCTTTTCCTTCAAAACCACTGAAAACGAGGGTCATCTGTCCGTTGTTAGGATTGGGCACGATGTCGACCTCATCGGCAAAACGACCGTTCTCTTCGACATCCAAGAAGGAGGATTTGAGGTAGATTTTGCACGAATCAACACCGCAACCGTTCTCTATGGTAGCAGTGAGCACAGTATAATCGTCATCGCTGTCGGCCACATAAACTTTGCATTTACTGCAATATTTTCCGTTAAGCAATATAGGCTCGGGGTCAAATTCTATAGCCCACGAAGGCTTGCTGATGCTCCAGTTGCAACTTTCCCACACGCATTTTTGGTTGGTCTCCTCAACATAAAAGTCGTATTGGAAGGAGAAAAACTCAGTATTTGTGACCACTGCAACAGTGTCTTCTGTAGCACCAGGATTGCCATACACGACAGCTCCAGGACTGGCGCACCTTAATTTGTCAAGGTTGGGCTTATAGTGCATGTCTTCAATATAGAAGGTCTTTTCAAGATAACAGCTGTCTTCGGTAAGGCCTTGGAAGGTATGTCCGGCGGGTGAAGTGTTATCATAGAAATACACAACTTCATGTCCAGGCCATGGTATGACCGGAACAGAGTCACACGCTCCACGAATGGTATCGCTTTCAAGAATCGATTGAGTGTTGATGGTGATATCAAGGACGTAGGTACTATCGCACACCTGATCGCCGAAACCGTGAGGAAATGTCCTTGCGATATGATGGCCTTGGTCCTCTGGGTGGAAAATTTCTCCAGTAAGCGGCCAAGTGTACACGTCGCAAGTGACAACTGGATCTTCCTCATAATAGAACTCTTGGTGGAATTTAAGGTTCAAGCGATATTTAAACGGACAGCCACCTGCAGGGTCGTCGACGACAACCGAATCGATGGCATTGCCATGGTAGTCTCTGCCAGCAATATCCCAATGATAGTATGGATCTTGGTCATGGGGAACGCACACATAAACGTTGGGGTTATAGTTGATAGGCGTCTGGAATTCGCCCACAGAGAGTTCAAGTTTGTAAACTTGCGGGCAGCCATGATTACCAATACTGTCGTAGTAGGCCACATCACCGTCATGATAGTATTTGTTACCATCAAACCAAACCAGGGTATCACCTGTGCAGAGATCCCTAGGGTCAAGAAGCATCAGGTTCTCATCCCAAACAGTCAAATTAAGTCTGACGATGCTGTCGCAACCGTGTTGCGTAGTGTGGTCGGTATATGATGTCTGAATAGAAGAAGTGTAGCTGGTGCCATAGAAGCCGTAGCTCTCGCCAAAACAGATGGCGGTATCAATCGTCGTCTCGTCGTAAGTAGGATGAACGGTGACGGCAACGCTGACATCCTGCGAGTTGTTCCAATCCACGTCCACAACATGACAATAATAGGTGGTTGTGCCCACATTAGGTGTCGCCACAGGGTGCTGTGCCGAAGGATTGTCCAAGGTATTGGTTGGAGTCCAACTATAATTGTAATTGCCTGAACCACCAGTGGGCAAGGCATGCAGTGTGGTTGAGGCTCCTTGGCAAAGGTCGGTCTCGTCAGCAGTAGCCGAGGCTGTCATACTACCCACATAGACCGTGCACTGAGGTGCGCCCACCAGTACGAGTTCACGGAAAGAAATGTCATCCAAGCCAAAATCGTTACCGCTACCCCCAGTGTTTTGATTCAGAATGGTGATGGTGGCCGAGGTGGCATTGCCGCTATTCCACAACACATAGAACTGCCGCCATTCATTCGTAGAAGGCGGTGCCGAAAAGATATTACCAAGCTGGATGTTGTTGATGCTAAATTGTAGTTGGGCCACCTCATGAGCCTGTCCTGCAAGAGTACATACCCAAGTGGAGAACGCATAATTAGTGTTGGGATTCACAGTGATTTGTTCCGTCCAGACGTTGGTGTAGGGTGTTGTGGAGCCATTCACAATCATGAAATTACCTGAGTCTTCGTGCCCCACTCCATGGAAGTTTTCATGATGCAGGCTGGCATCGTAGTCCACATAATAGGTTCCTTCGTTCCATAGGTTGGTATTGTATTGATAGGAAGAGGTGAAGCCCATATTACCCTGATTGAAGTCACCGTTGACTACGCTTTCGGCACCTGGCGCATAACCAGAACAAGTATATGTTGTCGTTACCATCGGCGAAGCTACCGTAACAGGGCCCTCTGTGGCCGAAAGACCCGTGGCTGGCGACCATTGGTAATACATGGCGCCCGATGCCGTCAACGTCACAGATTCACCGGGCTGGATGTTTGCCGACGACGGGGTAATGGTAACGGGTTGGGCAAAGGAACACACAACAGACAAAACGAAGAAGAGAACAAACAAGTATCTTTTTCTCATAGCCATCTCACTTTTCTGCAAAAATAGAGATTTTTTTCTTTACAATCCTCGTTCTGATAAAAATAGACTTATCGGCACAAAACCAATTGTTTTTTAGCGATGCCATGAACCGTCTTGATTTCAAGCAGATAGACCGAAGGCGAATAGCCATTGAGGTTCAACACGACGGTATCGGATCGGCCACATTCCCTTGACTCCAGCACTTGTCCCATCATGTTGGTCAAACGGATACTCTCGATGTCTTCAACCTCGATGGTCACTTGGTCTTTAGTGGGATTGGGATATATTTTAACTGGAATAGAGGCATTGTCTCCCGTACCAAAAAAGCCCGCATTTATCTCCAAATAGCGATCTGTTTCGCCACAATCGGGAATCCTAAAACTGGCTGTAAGCGTTGATGAGCCTGGTGTGGTCACAAAGACAAGGCAATAATTCTGCTGCGCCTCCACAATCTGCCAATCTGTGTTGGAAAGGCTCCAAGTTATACCACCTTCCACCTCGTCGGGATTGATTTCGTAACGATAGATGCCATTGACCAAATTGGATGCCACAAATACATTGGAATTGCCATTGATATTCCCCATTTGCTCTGAGTCCTTTATCTCAAGACGAATCCTATGGATAATACTGTCACAACCTTGTTGGCTGAAGATGGTGTCTAAATAAATATAATAAATATCTGGCACGTCATATAAAGAGTCATTTTCGGGACACAGATAAGTGTCGCATTTTGACAAAAACATGGTATTCATCTCAATACTAGATAGTTTCACATGCTTGATGACTGTGCTATCGCAACGCATGGGAAATTGAAATACATGTTGAATGGTCGTTTCGGGATTGGAATAATCACACACATAGCCAAACCATTCGAAAGGCTCGCAAGCAACGGTATCAAACTCATTGACAATGTCGTCAAGACGGAAGTTGATAGTAACAATGCTGTCGCAACCCGTTACCACTGATTGGAGCGTGTCTGTAAAGGTCTCGTTTTCAGAAAACAGATGAGTGTGCCATAGATAGGGCTCACAACTGACCATATCTACAATAGTATCCATCGGCTGGATAATCGTGAGAGAATGGAAAACAATACTGTCGCAATGGGTGATTTTTGTCAACAGGGAATCGTAAACGACATCATCTTCATAATAGGGCACGCCGTGCCACTCAAAGCCGTAGCATTGCGTCAAAGGTTCTCCTTCCACTTCATAATATGACCTTCCGATGGTCATATTAAGACAATACCATGTGGGGCAATCATCAGGGGTGGATGCAGGTACGAATACCGAGTCGCGTTGGCTCTCGTAGTAGACCACATCAGGGTTCATGTCCCAAACATACGAGTCACACGCAATCACATCATCCAAGTTGATCTTTTCGTATGGACCGAAATCCAACTTCAGGAGAACTGTGCTGTCACAACCAAATCTATTAATCGTATCAAATAATGCATATTGTGTTTCGTCCGAGTGCTCGAAATGGTGGCCGTGCCAATCAAAATACTCCTGGCATGTGGTCCTTTCTATCTCCTTAAAATCGCTGTGATTGACCAATATTTCGTGATGAACAACATGAGGGCATGGCAAATCCACCACCTCGTCAATGGTTGTGTTTTCCGTGTAATACACACCATTGAACATGACCGTGTCGCATTCTGGTCCATGTTCTATCGTGACATCCTGCTCGTCAATGACCGTCACTTGGACAGGTCCCAAAAACACCGTGTCACATTCATTGCGTGCCATAAAACGAATCCAATGGCCATCGTGACCCATCTGCATCAGTGTATTCAAATCAAACTGAGCGTAAGGACCTTCAGAATGATCAGCCATCTGCCATGCAGAGATGCCGCTTTGGCTTGCGTTGCGCCAATCAACAGTCACTTCCGGCAAGTCGAGCGGATTGCCTTCACATGCCTGAAGGGACGACAATTGTCCGTTGATGACAGGTTGGTCGTTGACGTGTACCGACAACACATTGCTGAATGTTGAATCGCATTCATTGATGACAGCAAACCGAATGAAATAACTGCCATATTCCAAATGATATGTCTCAGGATCAAAAGCATGGAAAGGTCCGTCAGCCGAAGTGGCATATTCCCATTGGCGACTTCCTCCCCCACTGTGGTTATACTCAAATTCCGGTTCGGTAACCGCCAACAAATCGCCGACGCAAATGTCATTCATTTGGATTTCACCCTGAATGGAAGGAGCATGGTGAATGGTCAGGTCAAGAGTGAAAGTACTGTCACAAACTTGTGGATCGCCACTGTAGATTATGGTATCATAAACGTTGCTTTCGTAATAAGTACGTTGAGTTTTGGGCCAATAATAGAAACCACAAGTATCCACATATTGAACGGGCGCAATATAAGCTTCGCCCAAAGTGAAATGCCATGACACCTGAATAGCACAGCCATTAGGCGTAGTGTCATTCACAATATACAGCCCAGTAGTATCACAATAATGGCCATGGTAATAAATGGGATCACATGCCG